>CAUFVC010000130.1:0-6405 GCA_959029275.1 uncultured Eubacteriales bacterium
CTGAAGGAGCAATAGTCCAATTAAATTTACGAGCCAAAGCAAGGGCAACGTTATGAGGAGAAGGTGCCTCATATTCATCGAGAAGTTCACTGAACTTGGGATTGTAATAGACACCACGGCATATCTTTTTAATTTTTCCATAACTGTCAAGCCGGTTAAGAACTTTGCGTGCAATCTCGTAATCGGCTATGTCAAGAAAGTCGGTTGCAATAAAAACAGCCTCGTTTCCTGCTTCTAAAATTTTCTCATATATCATATCAGAATAGAACGAACTCATAGTTACACCTCCTGTGTCCCAAAAATTATATCATATTTGGGACAGTTATGCAATATTGTTTCCCAGATGTGCTTTTTTATACAAAAATCAAGTGTCCCAAAAATCGCATAAAATTTGGGACATAAGGAAATCAATGATGATTGTGCAGCCTGGATTTACATCGAGGACTACAATACGGTACGGGTAGGCCAAAAAGCCTGCGCGAAGTCTTGACAAATCCGTTTCCGCGTGGTACAATAACTATAATTTCATATTGCAAACCGTTGAAGTGAAGATAAAAATAAGAATGCTCCCACAGAGAGCCCGCGGCGCTGAGAGTCGGGTGGAAAACAAGTTGTTAAATGGATCACGGAGGGCGCGGTCAAAGGCATCCCCTTTGGATGCTGAGTATTCCGCGACGTGTTGGCATACGTCAGTTGCCGGGAATATGTCAGTATTCTGCTAAGTGTGTGGGGAGATCCTGCAAATCAAGGTGGCACCGCGGATATCGTGTATTCGTCCTTGACAGATTCAATTCTGTCAAGGATTTTTTATTTCTTGTCCCAATCGAGAGGGAACCGTTTTGAGCAGTAGCGCAAAGCAGAGTATATTGCCGCTGGGCGGCGGAATGGAGGTCAATATGGTAAAACCTGGGATTGAAGAGGTAAGGCGGATTGCGCAGACCGGAAAATACAAGTGTATGCCGGTCAGCATGGAGATGTTGTCCGACATCAAGACGCCGGTAGAGGTTATGCGGATTCTCCTGAACATTTCTCAGCATTGCTATATGCTGGAAAGCGCGGAGAATAATGAAAACTGGGGCCGGTATACGTTTTTAGGGTATTCCCCGAAAATGGATATCACCTGTGTGAATGGCGAGATCAAAGTAGACGGATTGACCATTCAGACGGGCCATCCTGGTCAATACATCCGCCAGATTTTGGAGAACTACAGAAGTCCGGTCATGGAGGATCTCCCCCCGTTTACCGGGGGATTGGTGGGATACTTTTCCTACGATTATCTGAAATATTCGGAGCCATCGCTCCATCTGGACGCAGAGGATACGGAAGGGTTCAAAGATGTAGATCTGATGCTGTTTGACAAGGTTATCGCCTTTGATCATTTTCGCCAGAAGATCATTCTGATCGTGAATATATCGCTGGATGCTGTCGAGGTGGAGTATAACCGTGCGGAAGTGGAATTGAGGCAGATGGCCGATCTCATCAAGAATGGGAAACCTAAGGAGAACCTGTCCGGAAGGTTGACGTCGGAGATCAGGACGCTCTTTTCAAAAGAAGATTACTGCCGGATGATTGAAAAGGCCAAGGGGCATATCTTGGAAGGCGATATCTTTCAGATCGTGCTCTCGAACCGGCTAGAGGCTGATTTTGAGGGAAGTCTTTTCAACACGTACCGCATCCTGAGGACACTGAATCCGTCGCCGTATATGTTCTATTTTTCCGGATCGGATATGGAGGTCGCGGGGGCCTCGCCGGAGACCCTTGTGAAGCTCGAAAATGGAATCCTCCACACATTCCCCCTGGCGGGCACGAGGCCGCGAGGCAAAACGGAGGAGGAAGACAGGAGGCTGGAGCGGGAGTTGCTGGCGGACCCCAAGGAGCTTGCCGAGCACAATATGCTGGTTGACCTCGGGCGGAACGACATCGGCAAGATCAGCCGGTTTGGGACGGTTGAGGTTGAAAAGTACCATGAGATTCAGCGGTTTTCCCATGTGATGCATATCGGTTCCACCGTGCGGGGGGAGATCCGCGGGGATGCCGATGCGCTGAATGCGGTGGATGCCATCCTCCCAGCGGGAACCCTGTCAGGGGCCCCAAAAATCAAGGCCTGCCAGCTGATCAATGACCTTGAAAATAACAAGCGCGGGATTTATGGAGGTGCAATCGGCTATCTTGATTTTTCCGGAAATCTCGATACCTGCATTGCCATTCGCATTGCATATAAGAAGAATAACAAAGTTTTTGTGCGAAGCGGAGCGGGGATCGTTGCAGATTCTGTTCCGGAGACAGAATTTCAGGAGTGCCTAAACAAAGCCGCGGCGGTGGTGCGAGCGCTGGAGGCTTCCCAGGAGGAAGACGTATGATCCTATTACTTGACAATTATGATAGCTTTTCGTATAACCTGTATCAGCTGATCGGATCGCTGGATCCAGATATCCGGGTGATCCGCAACGACGATATGACAGTGGATGAAATCAGGGCGTTACATCCACAGGCCATAGTCATTTCACCCGGTCCCGGAAAGCCGGAAGACGCGGGAATCTGCATAGAGACTGTGCAAAAACTGGGCGGTGCGATCCCGATTCTGGGCGTTTGCCTGGGACACCAGGCCATCTGTGCGGCATTCGGCGCAACCGTGTCCTATGCCAAGACCCTCATGCACGGAAAGCAGTCCATGGCCACCGTGGACACCTGTTGCCCGCTGTATCAGGATTGCCCGGAAACCATGCCGGTGGCAAGGTATCATTCCCTGGCAGCGATAGAGAGCACGCTGCCGGACTGCCTGGCGATCACAGGGAGGGCGGATGACGGCGAGATCATGTCGGTGAAGCATAGGGAGTATGCTATATACGGGGTGCAATTCCATCCGGAATCCATCATGACGCCCCATGGGAAAACCATGTTGAGAAATTTTTTGACAATCGCAGAGTTGAACGGAGGGAAAGAGAATGATTAAAGAGGCTATTGTTAAGATTGTGGACAAACAAGATCTGAGCTATGATGAGGCTTATGCTGTGATAAACGAAATCATGAGCGGCGAAACCACTCCTACCCAGAATGCAGCATTTCTAGCGGCGCTTTCCACCAAAAGCACAAAAGCGGAGACTATCGATGAGATCTCCGGCTGTGCCGCCGCGATGCGGGAACATGCAGTAAAAGTCCAGCACGATATGGATGTTCTGGAGATCGTCGGAACCGGCGGCGACGGCGCTCACAGCTTTAATATATCCACGACGGCGGCCATGGTATTGGCAGCGGGAGGGGTGAAGGTTGCAAAACACGGCAACCGCGCGGCGTCGTCCAGCTGCGGCACGGCAGATTGTTTAGAAGCCCTTGGCGTCAAGATTGATCTTGAACCGGAGAAATGCGTTGCGCTGCTGAGAGATGTGGGGATCTGTTTCATGTTTGCACAGAAGTATCACACATCCATGAAATACGTAGGCTCAATCCGCAGGGAACTCGGGATCCGGACGGTGTTCAACATCTTAGGGCCGCTGACAAACCCTGCGCATCCCACGGCGCAGCTGCTGGGAGTATACGATGAATCGCTGGTGGATCCGCTGGCAAGAGTGCTGACAAGTCTCGGGGTCAAGCGGGGGCTAGTCGTATATGGGCAGGATAAGCTAGATGAACTGTCCCTGAGCGCACCCACTACCGTATGCGATTTTAAAGACGGAGAATACAACACCTACGTGATCACCCCTGAAGAATTTGGGCTTACACCGTGTGAAAAGAGGGATCTGACTGGCGGTACGCCCGCTGAAAACGCCCAGATCACAAGGGATATTCTGAGCGGAGCGCAGGGGGCCAAACGGGATGTGGTCCTGCTCAACGCCGGGGCCGGTTTTTACGCGGCCGGAGCCGTGGACAGCATAGCCGCGGGGGTCGCCAAGGCCGCCCAGGTCATCGATACAGGCGCCGCTCTTGCCAAGCTGGAAGAATTTAAGGTAGCGTCAAACCAATGAGTACAACCATTCTTGAAACCATCGCCGCCGCCACAAAAGTCCGCGTTGAAAAGGCGAGACAGGAGAGATCCCTTGAGACTGTAAAATCCGAGGCGCAGCGATTGGATGCCGATACTGGATTTCCCTTTGAACAGGCGCTGCGGTCAGGAGATATAGCCTTTATCTGTGAGTGCAAAAAGGCGTCCCCGTCAAAAGGCCGGATCGCCCAAGAATTTCCCTATCTGGAGATTGCCAGAGAGTATGAGAAGGCCGGAGCGGCTGCAATCTCTGTGTTGACGGAGCCACAGTGGTTTTTGGGGAGCAATGAGATCCTTCGGGAGATTGCGGCGGCGGTGAACATCCCATGTCTGCGCAAGGATTTCACCGTGGATGCGTATATGATCTATGAAGCCAAGACGCTGGGGGCGGCGGCAGTGCTGCTCATCTGCGCTCTGACAGAGGAGGACGCGCTGCGGGACTATATCAAAATCTGTGACAGCCTGGGGCTCTCAGCGCTGGTCGAGGCCCATGATGAAGAGGAGATACAAATGGCGCTTCGGGCAGGTGCCCGTATCATCGGCGTCAATAATCGAAATTTACACGATTTTACCGTCGATGTCCACAACAGTGAGCGTTTGCGGAAGCTGGTTCCGGAGACGGTGCTTTTTGTAGCGGAGAGCGGAATCCAAACCGCTGGGGATATTCGCGTGCTGCGAAGCGCCCATGTCAACGGTGTGTTGATCGGGGAAACGCTAATGCGCGCTCCCGATAAGAGGGCTATGCTCTGTGAGCTTCGGGGGGAGAGCCGCCAATGAAAGTCAAGATTTGTGGCCTGCGCAGGCAATGTGATATCGAATATGTCAACGAGCTGTTGCCGGACTATATCGGGTTTATCTTCGCGGAGAAAAGCCGGCGGTATGTGGCGCCTGCGGAGGCTGCGAAGCTGAAAGCGCAGCTGGATCCGCGGATCAAAGCGGTGGGAGTCTTCGTCGATGCGCCTGTGGATACAATCGCGGCCCTGGCGGAGCAAAAGATCATCGATGCGGCGCAGCTCCACGGCGGCGAGGGCAACGGATATATACGAGAGCTCCGGGGCCGGACGGACTGTCCCATCCTTAAGGCGTTTCTTGTCAGAGGTGCGGGCGATGTGAGGGCGGCAGAGCAATCGCCGGCGGACTATGTACTGCTCGACGGCGGGGAGGGTAGCGGAAGCCCCTTTGACTGGTCGCTGGTCAGGGACATAACACGCCCCTATTTTCTTGCGGGGGGCCTGAATCCGGACAATCTCCGGGAAGCCATCCGGGAACTGCGACCTTACGCCGTCGATGTCAGCTCCGGCGTGGAAACCGGAGGATGGAAGGATTATGACAAAATAAGACGATTTATGGAGATCTGTTCTGAACAACAGGAGAGGAGAGGAAAGCAATGACGAATTCGAAGGGACGATTCGGCGTGTACGGAGGCCAGTATATTCCGGAGACGCTTATGAATGCCGTGATTGAGCTTGAAGAGGCTTACGACCGGTACAAGAGCGATCCGGCATTTCAGGCTGAGCTCACGGAATTGCTCAACGAGTATGCCGGCCGCCCAAGCAGGCTGTATTACGCTGCGAAGATGACAGAAGATTTAGGCGGCGCTAAAATCTATCTAAAGCGTGAGGACCTGAACCATACGGGGGCCCATAAGATCAACAATGTGCTCGGGCAGGCGCTGCTGGCGAAAAAAATGGGCAAGACAAGGCTCATAGCGGAGACGGGGGCGGGCCAGCACGGCGTTGCCACAGCCACAGCCGCCGCGCTCATGGGCATGGAATGTGTTGTATTTATGGGACAGGAGGATACGGTACGCCAAGCGCTGAATGTCTACAAAATGCGGCTGCTGGGGGCGGAGGTTGTTCCGGTGACGACGGGCACCGCCACGCTGAAGGATGCCGTCTCGGAGGCTATGCGGGAGTGGACGAGCCGCATCAGCGACACCCACTACTGCCTTGGGTCGGTGATGGGCCCCCACCCCTTCCCCGTCATCGTCCGTGACTTTCAGGCGGTCATCTCAAAGGAAATCAAACAGCAGATCACAGAGAAAGAGGGGCGGTTGCCGGATGCGGTTCTCGCCTGCGTCGGCGGCGGCTCCAATGCCATGGGAAGCTTTTACCACTTTCTCGATGACAGAGATGTGGCGCTGATCGGCTGTGAAGCGGCGGGCCGCGGGATTGACACCTTTGAGACTGCGGCGACAATGAATGTCGGCCGGCTCGGCATTTTTCATGGTATGAAATCCTATTTCTGCCAGGATGAATACGGACAGATTGCCCCAGTCTACTCCATCTCGGCGGGGCTGGACTATCCCGGCGTGGGACCGGAGCACGCATATCTCCACGATATAGGCCGGGCGCAATATATTCCCATCACAGACGGCGAAGCGGTTGAGGCATTCGAGTATCTGTCAAGGACAGAGGGCATCATCC
>CAUFVC010000131.1:0-6393 GCA_959029275.1 uncultured Eubacteriales bacterium
TTGACAGGGCTGACCTGGAACAGAGCGCCGGTCATGGCAGAAGCACCGGTAATGCATCAAAAACTGTATATTACCGATACGGGGAATAAAAGAATACTACAATATAATCTTCGGCTTAAAACGCTCTTTCGACACTGTGAAGGAATATGCGGCATTGCGGTCGCAGTCCATCCCAACGGCCGGATCTATGTCAGCGAGAATCGGAAGCTCTATCAGTTCGAGCCTGGATCCAAATCCCTCTCCCTGTTGCTGGACGCTCCGACATGGAAACGGTTTTCGTTCCCTAAGCTGTGCCACATCGGATCTCTATGTATTGTAAGTGAGGTGGATCTAATATTTACCGATACGATTAAAAATACGGTCTACCGCCTTTCTCTGCAACAATGAGACGAGTCTTATTGCTATCGCTTTCGAATTCTGTGTACAAGGTTTGCGACCAGCGGCTCAATGAATTTCGATCTCGTCAGCGGCTATGGAATACGCCGAATCTAAGTCTTTTAACGGCCGGCGCTATGCTCCCAAAAGACTGGGAAATCCACTATATCGATCTTGCCTATGAAGCGGTCCGGGAGTGGACGTATGACATGGTTTTCATGTCGCCGTCCACTACCCAGTCCCAAGAGGCTTATGGCTATGCCCGCCAGTTTCGGGAGCAAGGCGCCATCATCGTCATGGGGGGGCCCCACGCCTCCGTGTGTCCGGACGAGGTGGTAAAGTATGCGGATGTGGTCTTTGTAGGAGAAGCGGAAGATACTATGCGGCAGTTCCTCGGGGAGTGGGGCTCTCGATCACAGAAAAAGATCTATCGAGCTTCAGCACATCCGGATCTTGGGCAATCGCCCGTCCCTCTATACCCTTTAGCTGTGAAATATCCATACTCCAGCATTCCGATTCAATGGTCAAGGGGCTGTCCCCATCAATGTCATTTTTGCTCGTCCTCCTCCCTATATGGAAAACGAATTCGGCGGAAAAGCCTGGGGCAGTTAAAAGCCGAGATGGAGATGATCCAAAAGTGCTGGAAAAGACCCTTTCTTTTCTTTACAGATGACAATCTATTCATAGAGGAACAGTCGGGGCGGGAACTTCTCTCGCTGCTGCAACAATTTAAACTCGACTGGTATGGATTTACGGATGTTTCGCTCTATGAAAAAGAGAGTCTATGCCAGCAGTTGCGAGCCTCTGGATGCCGCAAGGTATTGATCGGCTTTGAGAGTCTGAATCCGGCGAATTTGGCAGCGATTCAGCTTTCAAAATGGAAGCAGAAAAGGCTGGAGCAATACCGGCAGGCGATCTCCGCAATCCAACAGGAGGGAATTGGCGTTATTGGCAGCTTTGTTCTAGGACTGGACGAGGATGAGGCCAGTACCTTTGAATATTTGTATCAGTTTATCTACGATACATGTCTCTATGGCACCAACCTTACCATCGCAACACCGTATCCGGGAACCCGGTACTATGAGCAAATGCAGAGAGAAGGGCGAATATTGACAGAGGACTGGTCTTGCTATGATGGATTTACCTTGGTTCATTCCTTGCCTAAAATGACGAAGAATGCGTTTATGGACGCCTATGATCGCTTGATCGAGCGTATCAATTCAACACAGCGGTTGCAGCATGTGGTTGATTATTTTAAACGGATCGAGGGAAAAAATTGAGCGGAACTCTATACTATGATACCCGATACAATTCAACCAAGGAGGTTTGTCATTGGATTGTAGCTGGAATTCCCCATAAGGCGGTGGCCGTTCATCGGATTGGGGAGATGCAGCCAGGAGAAAATGAGGATGAGTTTATCATCATTGGAAGTCCCATCTACGTAGGGAAACCTTTGGACAGCGTATCAGAATTCATACGGTCCAAGAAAGACCGGTGGCTCCATAAGCCTGTTTTCGTCTTCGTCACCTCCTGGGCAGAAGCAACAGTGTACCGGCGCGAATGTAACCGTTTTTTGGATCTTATCATATCTCAGTTAAGCCCAATCGAGCCTGTGCTGAGCCGGTCATTGCCGGGAAAATTGCTGCTGGAACAGACGACACAGCGAGACCAGAACGTGATGAGAAGACTGTTGAGAAGAATAAACGCCATGTCGGAGCAATTTCATGAGGAGGCAGCACAATTTACAGATATGCGAAATCAAGAGGAGTGTCGACAATTTGGAAAAGACATCGAGACAGCCCTCATGGGACAAAAGGGCGATCCGGACCATTTGGTTTGACTATTATGGAACCTTGGTAGACGTAGGCCAGCCCTTTGCAAAGATCGAAGAATGGTTTTCATCCTTCTTGCGTCAATCCAATGCAAAATGCCCTCCCCATGACTTCTTCATGAGGTTCTCCCGGGAGCGCGCGAAGCAGCTGCATCAGGAGACTTTTGCTCTGGGAGAGGCGGTGCTGCGCCAAAGCTATCTGCGGACATGTGACCGATACCATGTCAAACCATGGACGGCAGAGTTTCAAAGGTTTATTACAGCGCTCTTTACCATGCCAAAGGCGTATCCATCCGCAATGTATGTAGTCGATGTCCTTCGGAAGCGATACAGAGTCGGACTTCTGACCAATGCGGACAATAAAATTCTTCTGGAATCTATCACAAGCCAGGGATTTTTATTTGATTTCATCGTGACGTCAGAAAATGCGAAAGCCAATAAACCGGATCCTCGGATTTTTCATATGGCGATGGAGTTAGCCGGCGGCTTTCCAGAGCAGATGGTCATGATCGGCGATTCTTTTGCCGAAGATATACAGCCAGCTCAAGATATGGGAATGCAGACCCTATGGGTCAAAACAGACGACCGAGCAATAGCGGAGAGGACAGGTAATTCCGTCCCAGAGCTGCGGGAGATATTACAGTATTTGAGGTAGATATGAACGAGATACTTGAGACCTTAAGGACAAATAATCCTAAAATCGCCATCCTTGGAGATTCCATCCTGGACGCATATTATGTTGGATTTTTGCGGGAGACACAAGATTCCATCTTCGTCCCTCAGAAACGATACTACCATCTGGGGGGAGCAGGAAATGTGGCCTATTCAATCCGGCGGCTTGGGGGTACCCCTCTCTTTTATACAGTCTTGGGGGCGCGGCCGAATTCAAAGATATTCCACGGTCTGCTTACGAATCAAAAGCTGCTGTCTTCTTTTTGCTTGACAGAGGAGGCTCGGGATATCTGTTTAAAAACACGATTGGTGGCGGACAACAGGATACTCTTGCGCTTAGACGAGGATTGCGATGCCCCCATCAGCGCGGATACGTCCAACCGTCTGTACAGCCATTTTCGCTATAATATGGAGGATGTCCGCTGTGTTGTCGTATCCGATTATCAGAAGGGCTGTATCGGACAAGATCTATTTGAGCGGATCAAGAAGATCTGTTTCGCTCGAAATATCCGACTGCTGGTTGATAGTAAGTCATCCTGGGATTTAAGCGGTATTTTTCTGTACAAGCCGACGGTAGCTGAACTTGAAAAGCTGCTGGGGCGGAAGCTTGCTGGAATCGATGAAACGATCGAATACGGAATGCGCTTCAAACAGGAGCAAGGAATTGAGAATTTGGTCATTACCTTGGATGCAAATGGGCTTATTTATCTTGACGATTCAAACATGGCATACCCCATTCCATCGGCCTGCAAGGCGCCGGTAGACCCAACGGGAGCTGGGGATTCCATGATGGCGGCCATGGCCGTTTGTCTAGCCAATGGAGTCCCAATGGGCGCCGCGGTTCGAATCGCCAATGAGGTGGCAGCTATTAGCTGCGAAAGGATGGGAACGCTTGCCGTGTCATTGGATATGTTGGAAAAAAGGACGCAAGGGTGATAAAGATGAAAAATGTAGTGGTCGTATCCGCCTGCCGTTCCCCTGTTGGGAAAATACCAGGAGAATTGAATGCAATCGGTGAAATCCCACTACTCGCCAAAGTATTTCAGGAAGCGGTAACGCGCGCGGGCCTGCCGGTCCAGATTGAGGAGGCATTGACAGGTGCCAGCTTTCCCATTGAAAAGGATAATCTCTGCCGAAAAGCTATACTGTATGCGGGACTATCGGAGATGATTTCCTGCACCACCATAAGTAAAACCTGTGCATCCTCTGATGAGGCGCTGGCCATCGCCTGGCACAAAATTCGAAATGGCGCTGCCGGCACGATTTTGGTCGGGGGGATTGAGAAGATTGGCAATTCGCCCTATGTTTTACACTTTATGAAGCAAAACGTAAAGCGCATGTTGAATAAACAACTTCCTTGCAGGGCGGAGATTGAAGAACTCATCCAGGATAATGATATGGCCTATATGAATGAGGTGTTGGCCAGAAAGGCCGGTATCAGCCGGCAAGCTATAGATGCGCATACCTATCAAAGCATCTTGAAGGCTGAGACAGCCTATCGAAATGGCTGCTTTGCTGAAGAAACCGTGCCGATACCCTATACAGAAAATGGAATAACACGATATATCATAGGCGATGAGTTTCCACAGGTAGTGCGATCGAAGCGCGAGATTTATGAAGCGGACCCCATGTTTCTAAAAGATGGAGTGTTAACACGGCTCAATAGTGCCGCCATAGCGGAATGTGCTGTTGCGATGCTTCTCATGGAGGAGGATACCGCACGAACCATAGGACTTCAACCAATAGGGCGAATCGTGTCGGTGTTAAATACAGCTGTCCCCAATGAAGAGAGGGGGAGCTCCATGGCGAAATGTACACAGTCGATATTGGAGCGATGTGGTTTGGCTCCATTCGATGTCGGTCTGTATTCGATCAATGACTCATTTATGATACAATCCATGTTGACGGTGATGGAGATGGGACTTGACGCAGATCGAGTCAATGTGGATGGAGGCAATATCGGTTTGGGATACCCGATTGGCGCAACAGGACTTCGCATGTGTACGTCGCTCTTGTATGAAATGCAGCGCAGACAGGTAAGCCTGGGTCTTCATGTCATTGGCGCAGGAGCCAATATGGCGCAGGCTGTTGTCATGCAATTGGATGGATAGGGGGGAACTGGACATGAATTATACATCGTACGATGTGGCGGTGATGAACTATCCACTGTTTGATAAGCGGGAGGATGTGTCGCAGGCTGCTGAAAAGTTTTTCAAAGCGCCACCTGTGGAGAAGAGGACAGAGGTTCCGCTCTACATCCACATTCCTTTTTGTACGAGCCTCTGCGATTTTTGTATTTATCACCGAAATCTGGCAACTCAGCCAGAGCGCATCGAGGCATATGTGGAAGCTCTGCTGCGAGAGATCGAGATGTACGCCAGCGAGCCGTATACTTGCCAGCTCCCTATCGGTTCTGTTTTTATAGGCGGAGGAACCCCCACGGTTCTAACTCGCGATCAGCTAATCCGGATACTGGATCGGCTTCACCAGTCCTTTAATCTACAGGGCTGTGACATAACCGTGGAGTGTCATATACAGAATGCAAGTTTAGAAAAGCTGATAGCTCTGCGGGAGCATGGGGTGACGCGTGTGAGCACGGGGATCCAGACGCTGCAGCACAAGGCGCGGAGAGACTTGCACATGGCTGGCAGTCCGGATGCTCTGATTCAGTGGCTGGCTATGGCAAAGAGTATAGGATTTTCCGGTGTATCTGCGGATCTAATGTACGGGCTGCCGGGGGTGACCCAAGAGCAGTTCTTGCAGGATTTGGACCAGGTGCTCAAACTGCAGCTCTCTCATCTGTCAGTGTATAAGACCGCTATATTTGCGTATACAAAGCTCTACCGAGAACAGCAGAAGTCTATAAGCCCGCCAGCAATGCTAAGTGAAGCGGAAATGAGGGAAACCTTCTACCAGGCCCACGATAAGCTAATGACCCATGGATATGAGCTGGTCAGCACCCAGGAGTACGGCAGAGAGAAAGGACTTATTCGATTTTGGGATCTGACCTATGATGGTTATGGGGATAATCTTTCTTTTGGGCCGTCCAGCTTCGGATATATCAATGGCCACTGTTATCAGAATGAGAGCGAGCTAGATTCTTATGTCAAGAAGCTTCAGGGAGGAGTGCTGCCGGTAAGTAGAATCAGCAGAAGAATCACGCCCTGGCAGCTGATGGAGCGCGCGATGATCATGGGATTTCGCAGGGGCGCAGTATCCCTTTCCCGGTTTGCAGACACCTTCGGCTATGATCCAAAGCAGATCTTTTCAGAGGTGATCGATCAGCATGTCAAACAAGGGTATGTAACATCCGTGGGCGACCAGCTGATTCTGACAAGAAAAGGTCTGTACGAGCAGGGAAAGGTGAGTGTTGATTATATGCGGTCGATTTTTCAGGGTGTATCGAATTTGAAACGAAAGCTCTGCATCGGCAGTCATGAGATGCCGTGAGGAGGCGGAAGTGGGAAAGAAAATCACGCAACATGAATTGTCAAACTATCGAAGAAAATATGAAG
>CAUFVC010000132.1:0-6379 GCA_959029275.1 uncultured Eubacteriales bacterium
GGATTCCCGCTTCTCGCGCTCCGCCTTCATCTGCTTTTCCATCGCCTGGTGGATCTCCGCCGGGTGAATGATATTTTTTACTTCCACACGGTTGACTTTGATCCCCCATGGATCCGTTGCCTCATCCAGAATCGTGCGCATCTTAGTGTTGATGATATCGCGGGAGGTAAAAGTTTCATCCAACTCCAAATCTCCGATAATATTTCGAAGGGTCGTCGCGGACAGATTTGCGATAGCCATCATAGGTTTCTCCACGCCGTAGGTATAGGCTTTGGGGTCTGTAATCTGGAAAAAGACAACCGTATCGATCTGGATCGTCGCGTTATCCTTCGTGATCACCGGCTGCGGCGGAAAATCCGCAACCTGTTCTTTCAGGTTGACCTTGCGCGCGATCCGGTCAAAAAACGGCATCTTGATGTGCAGTCCAACGCTCCAGATTCCCTTGAATGCCCCCAGGCGCTCGATGACATACGCATTCGCCTGCGGCACGATCCTCACGTTCGCCGCCGCGATAATGATCAACAGCAACAAAACACCGATAATAATGTAAACATAAATTTCCATGCTACATCCTCCTCTTTATTTGTCTAGCAGATCCATAAACTTATTCTTCCGGCGTCTTTGCCCTGACAACTAACTTGACGCCCTCAACTCGAAGAACCTCGACAAGCGAGCCCACCGGCAGATTGACATCCGTATCCTCCAGCTTTGCTGACCAGATCTGGCCATCGACCTTCACTTGACCGGTCCCTTGAATCGGCTGAATTTCTGTGACGACCTTTCCCTCCCTGCCCGTCAGAGCATCGACATTGGTCGCAACCTTCTTCGGCTTTAAATATTTAACCGCCAAGGGCCTTGTAAAGGCCAGCATCAATCCGGACACTACGGCGAAGCACAGCCATTGCAGCCATAGAGGTCCATCGCACATGGCGATGATCCAGGCTACCAGCGCTCCAAAGGTAAACCAGATGGAAGTCAACCCCATGGTCGCAGCTTCTGTTACGACGGTCAGGACGATAACGCCAATCCATATATAGACCCAAATCATGTCCACTTATGTTCACTCCCTTCTCTGATGTCGCTGATTCTATTATACAATAAGAGATTCGAAAGTCAAGACCTGTGGGATGGTTGGTATCGGGGTGGGATACTTGGCGCCCACTCAGTTATTCTGATCTCGAAGGATCTCTTCAACTTTATGTTTGATCCTCTGCAGCGCATTGTCAATGGATTTGGAATTTTTTCCCATTTCAGCGGCAATCTGCTGATAATCCAGCCCTTCCAGATAGTAGGTCAGAACCTTCTTTTCCATACCGCTCAACCGCTTATCCATCTTTTTCTGCATCTCCGTCAGATCTTCCTGCCCGATCAAGATCTCCTCCGGGTTGACGATTTCATTGGCGGTTATAAGGTCCAGTATGCTTGTCTCTTTCTCATCTTCCTCGTTGATTGTCGTATTCAAAGAGACGGACATTTTCAGCAGCGTATGTTTCTGCCGGGTTGAATTTTGAACGGCTGTGATAATCTGCCGGGTCACACACAGGTCCGCAAAGCTGCGGAAGGACGTATGCTTGTCCGGCTCATAGCTGCGGATAGCCTTATAAAGGCCGATCATTCCCTCCTGGATCACATCATCCCTGTCAGCGCCAATGAGAAAATAGGGCCGCGCCTTGATTCGAACAAAATCTTTGTATCGCTCCAGCAGAGTGCTCATGGCATCCGCATCCTGACGGCAAGCCAGTGCGATGAGCTCTTCATCTGATTTTGCTGTTAGTCGTTCTGCTTTGGATGACTGCATGCGGTTTATACTCCCTTTACTGGTTATGATGCCAATCGCGCTGCCGCAGAGCTTCGTAGAGCAACACGGCCGTGGCCACCGATGCGTTTAACGAGCTGATGGCCCCCTTCATAGGAATGGACACGACAAAGTCGCATGTCTCCCGGACCAGACGGCTGACGCCCTCATGTTCCCCTCCGACCACAAGGGCCAGGGGCCCCGTCAGATCCCTTGCGTACATAGGGTCCCCGTCCATATCCGCGCACGCTGTCCAAATGCCTTTCTTCTTCAGCTCCTCCAGCGTCCGGGAGATGTTTGTCACCTGGGCCACCGGAACATATTCCAATGCCCCCGCCGCTGTTTTGTCCACCGCCGCTGTCAGCCCCACAGCCCGTCGCTTCGAAATGATAACGCCGTGAATGCCCGCCGCATCCGCGCTGCGCAGAATCGCTCCCAGGTTGTGGGGGTCCTGTATGCTCTCCAGGACTAACAAAAATGGGGGTTCCCCTTTCTTCTCTGCCAGGGCCAAAATATCAGAGACCTCCGTGTAGGCATAGGCCAGGGCTAATGCGACAACCCCCTGGTGATTCTCCCCCCCGGCTAACTGGTCCAGCTTGTCCCTGCCAACCTCCCGGATCCGCACGCCTCCCTCCTTTGCCAGCGCTATGATCTTGTTCAGCGATCCCGTGTGCGGTGGCCGCTGAACGTAAATCTGATCCAACGGATGCCCGGCGCGAAGGACCTCCATCACAGCGTTACGGCCGACAATGGTCTGGTTCATGTTCTCCATGCATCTGCTCCTTTCTATCCATACTGGCAAGGGCGGCCTCAATAATCTCCGTCAGCCGCTGATCCTTGCCTTCCAAAAATAAATATCCAAGAACAGCCTCGAAACCGGTTGCCACTTTATAGTCCGAAAGCTTCGCGTTTTTGGGGACGCTGAGGGATTTTGCATTGCGCCCGCGGCGATAGATCCCTTGCTCCTCCGGCGTTAAGCGCTCCTCAATGGCGCGCATCATCCTCGCCTGAGAGGCCGCCTTCGCATAAGAAGATGCCTTCAGATGCATGGCGTTGGCGGAGACACGGCTAGTCGAAACCAGCTTAGTCCGAAGATAGAGATCGAATACCGTATCCCCTAGAAAGGCCAATGCAATGGGAGAACACTGCTGCGCTCTCCAATTCTTAGGTGCTTCCTGTTCTCGAATCGTATTAAAAAAGTCGTCCAATCCTGTCGTCTCCCTTATACTCGCTTGTATCGAACGCCCTCTCGCGTGTCTTCCAAGACGATGCCCTTTTCCTTCAATGTATCCCGAATCTCATCTGCCAGGGCAAAATTGCGATCTCTGCGCGCCTGCTGGCGCTGCTCGATCAGAGCCTCGATCTCTTCATCCAGCAGTTCTTGCTGCACCTCCACTGTAAAGCCTAACAGCTCCATGAGCTTTCGCAGCTGCTCCGCCAGAGCTGCCAAGAATTCCGGGCTGGATGAGGCATCCGCCTTCGTATTGGCAAAGCGGACTAGCTCAAATATAGCCGCCAGTGCGTCCGCTGTGTTAAAGTCGTTGTCCATGGCCGCTTCAAACTTTATCTGATATTCCGCAGCCGCTGAAAGCCACTGTTTTTCCTGTTCTGCCAGCGGCCGGCCCTGGGCCGTTGACTCCAAATACTTGAGGTTTCCGTAGCAGCTGCGAATGCGCTCGAGGGAGTTACAGGCGGACTCCATCAGCTCTGCGCTGAAATTGACGGGGCTCCGATAATGGGCGTTTAACATAAAGAAGCGAATGGCGTCATAGCCATAGCGTTCCGCAACCTCCCGCACGGTAAAAAAGTTCCCGAGGGATTTCGACATCTTTTGATTGTTGATATTTAAAAACCGATTGTGCATCCAGTATTTTGCAAATGGCTTTCCCGTCGCGCCTTCGCTCTGGGCGATCTCGTTTTCATGGTGAGGAAAGACCAGATCTTCTCCCCCGGCATGAATATCAATGGTATCCCCCAGATACTTTCGGGCCATGACGGAACACTCGATATGCCAGCCGGGCCGGCCCTCTCCCCACGGACTGTCCCAGGCAGGCTCCCCCGGTTTCTTCGGTTTCCACAGGACAAAATCCATGGGATGTTTTTTAACCTCATCCACGGCGATCCGCGCGCCGGCCTCCAACTCTTCCTGGTTTTTCTTCGAAAGCTTTCCATACCCGGCAAAGGCGCTGGTGTCGTAGAAAACCGTTCCCCCCATTTCGTAGGCAAAGCCCTTGTCAATCAGCTGCTGAACCATCCGGATGATCCCATCGATCTCGCTGGTAACTCTGGGATGAACTGTCGCCCGTCTGACTCCCAGTCCGTCGGCATCGGCAAAATACTCTTTGATATAGCGGTCGGCCACTTCTTCCGCCGGGATCCCCTCCTCCTTGGATTTGGCGATGATTTTATCGTCCACATCCGTAAAGTTCTGAACATAGGTGACCTCGTATCCTCTGTACTCCAGGTATCGCCGCACGGTATCAAATACAATCATGGGGCGGGCGTTGCCGATGTGTACGTAATTGTATACCGTTGGGCCGCAGACGTACATTTTGACCTGTTTATCTTCCTGGGGCTGAAAATCTTCCAGCTTGCCTGATAAGGTATTGTATACTCTCATTTTGCTTCCTCCTTTTTTCTTTCCTTCATCTTATCGCAGTCTTGAACCGGCAGCGGATCTCCCTCCAATATTCCCTTCTCCTGTAGCTGCTGTTCTAACTTGGCCAGCTGGTTGCGCAGCCGGCAAAGCTCCATCTCAACCGGATCGGGGAGGCTGACCTGATCCAACATTTTCGCCGGATCCACCCGCTTATTTCCCCGCTTGACGATATGACCTGGGATGCCGACAACGGTACAGTCATCCGGCACCTCCGATAGGACGACGGATCCGGCTCCGATCCGGGAGTGACTGCCCACCCGAAACGAGCCTAAAATCTGGGCGTCCGTGCTGATTAGCACGCCATCCCCGATGGTCGGGTGCCGCTTCCCCTTTTCCTTGCCAGTGCCACCCAGAGTCACACCCTGGTAGATCGTCACATCGTCCCCGATCTCCGCCGTCTCCCCGATGACGACGCCGGCGCCGTGGTCGATGAACAGACGCCTCCCTATGGTTGCCCCGGGATGTATCTCAATTCCCGTTTTATGCTTGGCGCGCTGGGAAATCCAGCGGGCCCGGAAATAGTGTCCCTTCTGGTAGAGCCGGTGGGCTCTCCGATGGCTGAGCTGAACTCGAAAGCTCGGGTACAGCCAGACCTCCAGCGGGGAGCGGATCGCTGGGTCCTTTTCCTTTATGACCGCAAATTGTTCTTGCAAAAATTCTCGCAGTTTCATACCCCATGCCCCTCCTAATCCTTTTTTCTATAGGACAAAAAAAACCGCCTCCTAAAGAGGCGGTTTCACCGCGGTTCCACTCTTCTTTCCGGCAACGTGTACCGGATACTCTCCTGCGCTCTAACGGCCGCCGCCGTGTCGGGCTCGCCATGGCTCACCAGACCTGTTCCAGGGCGCACTTCCCATATCGCCCTCCCAAAGCTGCTTACAGCCGGCGGCAGCTTCTCTCTGACGGATTTGGATACGGTACTCTTCCTGTCACTACATTTCTCATCTGCCTCGCACGATCGCGGCGAGGGACTTCTATCTTCTTTGATAGTTTATTATATACTATTTTTCCTCAAATGTACACACTGTTTTCAAAATTTTTCTTCATCCTGGGGCGTCACAACCCATTTCAAACATGGCTCCCGCTTTTCTTCAAAGATCCGGTAGCCCTCCTCAATTTTCTGCAAGGGACCTCGGTGGGTGATTAAAAAATCAGTCCGCAGCTTCCCCTGCGCCAGGAGTGCCAGAAGCTCCGGCACATGGCGCGCATCGACACCCCCTGTCTTGAATTGAAGATTCTTTCCATACATGCGGGGCAGCGGCAACACCTGATCCTCCTCGTACATGGCGACAACGGAGACTACCGCATTGGGTCTTGCCATTGTCCAGGCCATCTCAAAAGTGTTGGCCCCACCCGCCGCTTCAATCACTGCGTCGGCCCCGCGCCCATGTGTCCACTCCCGAAGGGCGGCCTCCCAATCTTCCAGCGAAGGGTTCAAGGTCCGGTCTGCCACGCCTTCCCGGAGGGCCGTCTGCAACCGCCAGGGATCCACATCCAGACAGATGACCTGCCCGGCTCCCAGTACTTTGGCGCACTGGGAGGCGCACAGCCCCACCGGGCCGGCTCCGATGACCGCTACGGTATCGCCCCGGTGAATGTCAGCCAATTCTGCCCCAAAATAGCCGCTGGACAATATATCGCCTGCAAATAGCGCATCCTCGTAGGACAGACACTCGGGAATCACGCTGAGGCCCGTATCCGCGAAGGGAACCCGCACATATTCCGCCTGACAGCCGTCAATCCGGCAGCCAAGCTCCCATCCGCCCACCTGACAGTTATTGATAAATCCCCTTTTGCAGAACCAACACTCTCCACAAAAGGTTTCACAGTTGGCGGCAACCCGGTCCCCAGGTTTTACATTCGTCACTCCACGGCCACACTCCACCACCTCCCCGACAAATTCATGTCCTAATACGATGCCGGAG
>CAUFVC010000133.1:0-6370 GCA_959029275.1 uncultured Eubacteriales bacterium
CTCCCCTCGTAGACCTTTGTGCCGGAACCAATAGACAGGCTGCCCAGGTCCTGCGCATTATAGAGGCCGTAGGTGAAAGCATCCCCCGTCTCGTGGGCAATGAGGGAGCCGCGGACGCGGGTCTGCATTTCGCCTTTAAAAGGCTCATAGCCGTGAAAGACGTGGTTTATGATGGCGGTTCCCTTCGTCTCTGTCATGAGCTGGCTGCGATAGCCGATCAAACCGCGGGACGGGATCAAGAATTCGAGACGGCTGTATCCACCTTGGGTAGGGGTCATGTTTATCATCTCGGCCTTTCGAATGCCAGCCCCTTCCATGAGAACGCCTGTATAGTCATCGGGCAGGTCAACCGTTAGGGTCTCAATGGGTTCCCAGACATGGCCATTGACCATTTTGGTGATGACCTGCGGCTTGGAGACGGCAAATTCATAGCCCTGGCGCCGCATATTTTCAATCAGGACGGATAGGTGCAGCTCACCGCGCCCAGAGACAACAAATGCATCCGGCGAATCCGTCTCCTCCACGCGCAGGCTGATATTGGACTCCAATTCGCGGAACAGGCGGTCCCGCAGGTGGCGGGACGTTACATAATCGCCATCTTGACCGGCAAAGGGGCTTTTGTTGACGCAGAATGTCATGGACAGAACCGGTTCATCGATCTCAACAAAGGGCAGGGGCTCAATGTTGGAGGGACAGCAGATTGTCTCTCCGATCGTGATGTCTTTGATGCCGGAGACGGCTACGATATCCCCCACGCCCGCTTCCTCAACGGCAATGCGCTGTAAATCCTGAAAAACATAGAGATTGGAGAGCTTGATGGTGGTTGTCGTCCCATTCTTCCGGCAGATGACGGCCTGATCGCCGCTATGAATCTGACCTCTGTCAATGCGGCCCACTGCGATGCGCCCTGTATACCCATCGTAATCGATATTGGACACGAGAAGTTGTAGATCCCCGCCCATATCGCCCTCGGGATGTGGGATCGCGGATAGAATCGTGTCAAACAATGGCTTCAGATCGTTCCCCTCTTCTTCAGGATCCAGCGAAGCCCAGCCATCCTTGGCGGATGCGTAGACAACGGGAGAATCCAGCTGCTCATCGGAGGCCCCCAGATCCAGAAGAAGTTCCAGAACTTCATCGACGACTTCCAGAGGTCTGGCCATAGGCCGGTCCACTTTATTGATGACAATGATCGGCGCCAATTGCAGATCCAGGGCCTTCTTTAAGACAAAACGCGTCTGTGGCATACAGCCCTCAAAGGCATCGACCAGGAGCAGAACGCCGTTAGCCATCTTCAGGCTTCGCTCAACCTCTCCGCCAAAGTCCGCATGGCCCGGCGTGTCGATGATATTGATTTTTACATCCTCATAGTGAAGGGATGTATTTTTGGCTAGAATGGTGATGCCCCGCTCTCGTTCCAGATCATTGGAACCCATAATCCGCTCCTCAACTTCCTGGTTCTCGCGGAAAATGCCGCTCTGTTTAAGCATGGCATCCACCAAGGTTGTTTTACCGTGATCTACGTGGGCAATAATGGCGATATTTCGTATATTTTTCTGATCTAGCATGCAGTAAACTCCTCTCCGGCTATAGGCAATAAGTCTCGCAGGCAAGCCCAAAATTGCCCTACCTTTTAGTTTACCACAAAAGCTGACATTATTCAATGCATAAAATAAAAAATACACGGAACCTTCCTAACCATGAATAAATGCTCATGTGCGGTAAAGTAACCCTAACATTAAAATAGACAGCCACCTACCTACTATTCCGCAGCAACAGCGAGTTGCTTGTAAAAACCTTGTTTCAAAGCTATAATGAATGATAGTATATTCGTTAGGAGGAACGGACATGGAAATACGAGATATTCTCAAGAGTTTGCGTGAAAAGAATAATTTTACACAAGAACAACTGGCAGAGCGTGTTCAAGTTACCAGACAGGCAATTAGCCGATGGGAAACAGGCGAGACGCAGCCAAACACAGATACGTTAAAAATTTTATCTCAGATTTTTGATGTATCAATCAATACGCTTCTTGGCTCTCCACGGCAGCTTATTTGTCAATGCTGTGGAATGCCTTTAAGTGAGGACAATATGATTAGCCGGGAAGCAGATGGGAGCTATAATGAGGATTATTGCAAATGGTGTTATACCGATGGCAAGTTTGCTTATCAGTCCAAAGATTCTTTGCTGGATTATCTGGTTAAGAATATGCCAAATCCCGATAATGCAGATGAAGAAACCAGACGGATTCAGTTTGATTCGTATCTCTCACAGCTAAAGCATTGGAGGTAGTTTTGTTTAAGCCGATTCCAATTTATAGCGGAACCAGCCACAGCCTTTTGTGGAGAAAATCATAGTGCATGAGTGCAGCTGTGACGTAAGCGGCACTCACAGATAGGACATTGGAGTACAAAAACCACCTATGCATATTATCAGCGCCCAGATTTGTGAACGGGGAATTACTCTAGCGTCAGAAACGGTCGAAGCCAAGAGCAATGAGATTCCAGCAGTGCAGGAACTGGTAAAGAAAATGGCCCGTGTAAAAAATAAAATCACTATTGACAATGGAGGATAGCTGTGGTAGAGTATAGCTATCAATTGAATCGTAGTTGGATAACACTTGGAGAAGGAAGAGTAGGCTTGTCGGATTCTTGCAGAGAGCTGTCGGGCGGTGAAAGACAGTAGGAGATGAGGGCTGAACTGGCCTTGGAGTGGCTGGCTGAAGTTGCAAGTAGGCCCAGACGGAGAGTCAACCGTTACGATGACAAGATATCGGCGTTTGCCCGTATCTGATGAGAGTTTTCCTTTTGAGGAAGACTAAGAAGAGTGGTACCACGGAAGGATAACAGCCTTTCGTCTCTTAGGGATAAGAGACGGAGGGCTTTTTTATTTATAAACGCGAGGTCTTAAAAGCGTTACATCCAATCCGCGATTCAACAATAGTAAAGGAGAGATTGTTATGAATTATCAAAAGTATAGACCCTATCCCCCCATGGCGATGCCTGACCGCAAGTGGCCCAACCGCCAGATTACGGAGGCGCCGGTCTGGTGTAGCGTGGATCTGCGCGATGGCAATCAAGCGCTGGAAGTACCGATGACATTCCAACAGAAGTTAGATTTCTTTACATTTTTGGTGAAAACAGGCTTTAAGGAGATCGAGGTTGGATTTCCAGCGGCCTCCGATACGGAGTATAATTTCTGTAGAGCTCTGATTGAGCAGAAGCTGATTCCGGATGACGTAACGATTCAAGTGCTGACCCAGTCGAGAGAGCATATTATACGGAAGACCTTCGAGGCACTCCGCGGCGTAAAAAATGCCATTGTCCACCTGTACAACTCCACCTCAACACTACAGCGGGACGTCGTGTTTCAGATGTCGAAGGATGAGGTCACGCAGCTGGCGGTGGATGGTGCGGTCATGATCCAGGATCTGGCGAGGGAATACGGCGCTGAGAACTATCATTTTGAGTATTCGCCCGAGAGCTTTACCGGCACGGAGATGGATTATGCGGTGGAGATCTGCAATGCAGTGTTGGATGTGTGGAAGCCGACTCCGGAGAAGAAGGTCATTATCAATCTTCCGTCTACCGTGGAGATGGCCACCCCGAATGTGTACGCGGACCAGATTGAATATGTCTGCGAGCATATTCACTGCCGCGACAGCGTGATCATAAGTCTCCACGCCCATAATGACAGAGGCTGTGCCGTCGCCTCGTCAGAACTGGGACTTATGGCGGGGGCGGACCGCGTGGAGGGAACGCTGTTCGGAAACGGGGAGCGAACAGGCAATGCGGATATCATGAATATTGCGATGAATATGTTTAGTCAGGGAATTGATCCAAAGCTGAACTTTGACAAGATTGAAGAGGTTGTGCAGGTTTATGAAAAAAGTACAGGACTTTTTGTACACCCGCGGCACCCGTATGCAGGAAAATTAGTGTACACTGCTTTTTCTGGATCCCATCAGGATGCGATCGCTAAAGGAATGGCCCGTGGAAAAGAACATCCCGAGTATTGGGAGGTCCCGTACCTGCCCATTGACCCGGCGGATGTGGGGCGGAGCTACGACCCGATCATCCGGATTAACAGCCAATCCGGAAAGGGCGGAGTCGCCTATATTCTGGAACAGAATTTTGGCCTTATTCTGCCCAAAAATCTACAGAAGGACTTTGGCCCCATGGTCACGAAGGTGTCCGATACCAACAACAAAGAGTTGCTGCCGCAGGAACTGTACGATTTGTTTATGAAAGAGTATGTCAACCGTATGGAACCGTTAAAACTTCTTCACTACTCAGAAGCCATTCAGGGAACCGATCAATCTTCCATTGAAGCGGAAATACTGTACAGCGGCCAAAAGGTTACCATCCACGGCGAAGGTAACGGAATTATCAGCGCATTCTGTAAAGCGATTGAGGGACTGCTTGAGATCGCCGTCGAAGTTGTAAACTATTCGGAGCATTCTCTTGAGTATGGTTCCAAGTCCAGGGCTATCACCTATATTCAGATGCGCTGCGGCGGAAAGGACTACTATGGAGCGGGAATTAGCTCCAATATTACCAAATCATCTCTGCGCGCCATCGTAACGGCGATTAACAAAATCCTCATGGAGGCATAATGTATCATAACTGTAAAAGGGAGGGCTCACACGGCTTTGGGCAGTGTGAATCCTCCCTCTATTTATTTGGATAAAAAATTTAAAAAAATAGTGTTTATCCGACAGAGATCGACGATACTATAAGTATAGATTTAATAGAACCGTCTCCGTTTCCGTCGCCGCCGCAGAAGAGCGGGGAGGATCAGAAGCGCCAGGGCAATCAGGAAGAGCACGATAAAAATGATATTCCAGTACCAGGGGAAGATACCGGGGATCGAAGGTTCAAGATTTTGCGCTGACGACGGGACAGCAGCCTGGCGCGATTCAATCGACACCGGACGAACCGGTTCCCTGAGGTAGCAGGGGATCTCCGCGATCAACTGACCATTCAGGCGATAGGAAACGCTGCCGATAGATTCGTCCACATCGCCTGGCGCGATGATATAGGAGAGAAGAGACACGGAGATATCGAAAGAAGGCAGGGAGTCGTCGGCCGTATCACTGGAGACGGCATATTGGAATCGGTCATCCGCGACAATGTCGGCGTATCCGATCTTTTCCGTGCAGGCGAAATCGTTATAGACAGGAACCCGTTCGATCAATGTATCGGTGAGGGAATACTCGACACTGCGATAGTGGGAATATCCGTATTCAAAAAGATTCCTCGTGTTGAGATATTGCTGTGTGGCGGGACAGCACAGGGACACGGCGATGAGGGTCATCCCATCCTTGCGAGCGAAGGATACAAGCGTGTTGTCCGCTTCCGTCGTATACCCGGTCTTTCCGCCTAGGCAATATTCATAATAGAGGGAAGTGCCCTGGCGGGTCAACTTGTGTTTTCGATAGAAATAGCGGGATTCATCACACAGATTCGTGGGAGGGATCTCGTAAAACGTTTCCCCGATCAGTTCCTGGAAGTAGGGGTGCTTCCAAGCCTCTTTGGAGATGAGGGCCAGGTCATAGGCGGTGGTGTAGTGATCATCGCTGTGGAGCCCGTGGGCATTGACGAAATGCGTGTCAGCGGCGCCGATTTCCGCTGCGCGGGCGTTCATCATGTCCACAAATGCGTCAAGGGAACCCGCCACATGCTCGGCTACCGCGTTTGCCACGTCGTTTGCCGACGCCATCATAAGGGCGTGCAGACATTGTTCCATCGTCAGCTCTTCCCCCGGCGTGACGTAGATCGCGGAAGAGCCGGGGATGATATCGAGGGAGCTTTTGGGGGTGACGACGGTCTCATCAAGGGAGCAGTGCTCCAGAGCAATCATGCAGGTCATGATTTTTGTTGTGCTGGCGGGAAAACAGCGCTTTGAACCGTCCATATCATATAAGACCTGGCCGGAGTCGGCGTTCATGAGCACCGCCGTGCCACAGGAGACAACCGGAACTTCATCCGCATGTACCGTGTACAATGTAGCCATGAACAAGATCGGAATTATAAGTAGACAGGGGATGGCGCGGAGCAGCCTACGGAAAGAGAATTGAATAGAAGCTTTCATAACAAGACTCCTTTCGATGTTCTATTTAGTATAACACTTTTTGGCAAAAAAAGAAAGATCTCATAGAAAATAGTTGGAATATGACGCCCGAGTTTACCGCGGGGACATGTCAATATGCCAAATTTTGGTAGGAATGGCCGAACAGGGCGGATGGGAGCGATATGGTTGTCTGAGAGGAGATGTCAGGAGATGGAGAGTGTGAGGCACAGGAGAGCTATCATTTGCGCAGCTTTGGCGGTGATTCTCATAGCAGGCCTACTGTATAGGGTTGCCAGAT
>CAUFVC010000134.1:0-6367 GCA_959029275.1 uncultured Eubacteriales bacterium
TAGGCCGAGTACATGGAGATATATCGCATCAGTATACCCGGCCTATAGCGTTTTACTTGCAGTCTGTAACGAAATCTTACATATTATCGATTATTTGCTTGCCGCGACAAACCGGTCATAGCGCGCCTGCTGAATGGAAATCAGTTGATCTAAGCCCAGATTCTTTAATTCTGCCAGATAGGTGTCGAAATTATCCAGGGATTCGGTGCCCAGGGTAATCTTCATACACATCTCGTCGGAGTAGGTTTGAATGCCGGTCAGAATCTTGTTGAGGGTTTCCGTCTCTTCGTCGGTGGGCATGGCAAGGAAGTTATCCAGCATTAACGGATACCAGTACTCGTAGTCTACAATCTTCGCCATGGCCTGAATTTGAGCGTCGGGACGGTCTTGTCCCTTCAAAACAGCTTCCCACTGGTCATATGTCTTGTAGGCGCTGCCATACTGTACGCGGGGGAGCAGGTCGCCCCAAAGGGGAGAGCCGTTGGTTTTTCTGGCATTCGCTTTATCTTCGTTGGAGCCAAGGTTGATGGAGTAGTTGACGCCGTCGCGGACCTCATAGGTTTCGCCTTCCACGCCCCAGTGAAGAATGGTCATATATTCTTCGGAATAGATCATATCGAAGAACTTGATGGCGCCCTCCACATCGGTGCAGGCCTTGGTGATGCAGTAGCGCTCCCAGACGAGCTGTGCGGTCTCCACTTCTTTCCACGGCTCAGAGCCTTCCGCCGCACCTGTCAGAGTGAAAATCGGCACATAATTGGCGGAGCTGTCGCTGGTGACATATCCGTTGAGATAGGTTGCGCCGTCATAGGCGTTCCAGCAGGCAACTAAGTTGTCGGCCAGGCGTTGATTCTGGATATCCCAAGATCCGAGGGTGGCGGAGTCAATCAAGCCTTCCTTGACGAGATCGTTGAGATACGTAAAGTATTCCTTGACGTTATCCTGATACCAGGGGGACACGATCTTGCCGTTTACCGTGTCCAGGGCCACATACCCGTTGCCCAGGCCGAAGATCTGCGCTAAGCCATTGTTGAAATACTGCGCGTCAACCAAAATGATTTCATCCTGCTTGCCGTTTCCGTTGACGTCCTGCTGGCGGAAAGCGCGAAGCACGTTGGTGAATTCCTCCAGCGTCGTGGGCATTTGGGCGTTCACTTTATCCAGCCAGTCCTGGCGAATCTGCATACCAAGTCCCTGGGGAATCTCTTTGCCCTCATAGGTGCCTCCCATGTGAAGGTCTGTCAGCCAGTAGATCTTTCCGTCCGCCGTTTTGATCAGAGGGTACGCGGTGTCATACACTTCGCCAAACATGTGGTCGATATTGCCGTTGCTGTATTGCTCGATCAGTCCGCTCAGCTCCTGGATCGTGCCGTTTTTGCCGAGAGTGAGGATGGATGCGTCGTCGATGGGCGTAAGGTTTGCAATGTCAGGGAGACTTGTGGATGCCATGCGGGTCTGGATGACCACATCGTACTGGTCTTTGGGCACGGCCTCAAGATCCAGCTCCAAGCCATTTTCTTTGAGCATGTCCTGCAACAGATCCCAAACCTTGTATTCTTCTCTCTCAGAGAATTTGATGTACTGGTTTCCCGGGTCGGGTCCAAGGATTTTTAAGGTATGGACCTTGTTTTCCTCAGCGCTGGAATTCGTTGAGGCGTTTGCATTGCTGTTTGTGCTGCTGTTTGCATTGCTGTTGGTACTGCTGTTGTCCTTGTTGTTGCTGCAGGCCGCGAGAGCCGACAGAGTCATAGCCAGAGACAGGACCACGGCCAGCGCCTTCACAGACTTCTTCATGATAGTTCCTCCTATTTTGTTATTTGCGCTATATAAGGTCAGCCCTTGAGGGAGCCAACCATTACGCCTTTGATAAAGTATTTCTGGAAAAACGGGTATGTAAAGATGATGGGAAGGGTTGTGAAAATGATCATGGAATACTTCAACTGTGTCGCGGAAAACATCTGTTCCATGGCATCCTCAATCTCAGTGGAGTTGAGCTTGGTCAAGTCCACTGACATCTGGACGAGAACGCGCTTTAGATACATTTGCAGTGGCTGTAGCTCGGTGGTGGGCAGATACACCTGGGCGTTAAACCAGCTGTTCCACATGCCGACGATGCTGTAAATGGATACAACGGCCAGAATGGCTTTGGAGAGGGGGAGATAGATCTGCAACAGAATGCGCGTGTGCGCGGCGCCGTCCATCTTGGCGGACTCCCGCAGATCCTCCGGCAGATTGGCAAAAAAGGTGCGCACCAGCATGATATTCCAGATGCCATAGGAGGCCGGCAGGATAATGGCCCAGCGCGTTCCATAAAGCCCTAGATTGTTGATCAACAGGAAGGATGGGATCAAGCCGCCCGAGAAGTACATGGGAATCAACAGATAGGTAACAAAGAATTTGCGCCCATGAAGCCCGCGGACGGTCAGAGGATAGGCGGCGAGCACCGATGTTGTCAACACCAGCAGCGTGGTGGTGACTGTGTATACAATCGTATTTCCATAGGCGCGCCACATTTCCGAATCCTTAAACAGCAGCGCGTAGGATTCCAGCTGAAATCCTTTGGGATACAGAAAGACGGACATGGAGTTGACGGCGGCCGGCTCGCTGAGCGACATGATGAGAACGTAATACATGGGGTATAGCGTGATAAGGCAAACCAAGGCGCAGAAGATAATGCAGAATGCATCAAAAATCCGCGAACCATCTTTGATCTTTGATTTTGTTTTGGCCATTTTCGATCTCTCCTAACGATTACCATATGGAATAATCCGCTACTTTTCTGGAAATGAAATTTGCGATGAAGACGAGCGTGAAGTTTAGCGCGGAGGTGAATAATCCAACGGCGGTGCCGAAGCTAAAACGGCCGCCCAGCAGACTGTCGCGGTAGACATATGTTGCCATCACATCGGCCGTCTCGTAGACTGCGGGATTGTACAGAAGCAGAACCAGATCCGTGTTGGTTCCCAGGACGCCGCCGATGGCAAAGATGAGAAGCAGCATAATAGTCGGCTTGATGGAGGGGAGCGTAATGTTCCAGATCTGCTGTAGCCGGTTGGCGCCGTCCAGCTTTGCCGCCTCATATAGGTTCATATCGATGGAGGACATGGCAGACATATACAGAATGCTGTCCCAGCCAAAGGTCTTCCACACATTGGTAATGGTATAGATGGCCGGAAAACATTTGGGATCCATGGAGAAAGCCTTGGATGGAAGGCCGAAGATCTCGCGGATCCGGTTGATCAGCCCGTTGGTATCGATAAAAGAGAGCACCATGCCGGCTACGATGACGGTGGAAATAAAATACGGCAGATAGCTGGCGGTCTGGACCACTTTCTTATAGGAAGTTATTTTTACTTCATTTAGTATCAGCGAAAAGATAATAGGGGCAGTAAAGCCGAATACAAGGTTTAACCCGCTGAGAACCAGGGTATTGCGGAATAGCCGGGTAAAGGTTCTGGACGTGATGAAATCGATGAAGTGTTTGAGGCCGACCCAGCGGGTGCTGCCGTCGAAGGACAGAATCGGATTTCCAGGGACAAAGTCTTGAAATGCTATCAACACGCCGTATAGAGGTATGTAAGAGAAGATGAAGATGAGGACAAGGGTCGGAAGCATAATCAGCGTAAGCTGGATCTGTTCTTTGGCGCGGATCCCTCCCCGTTTCTTGGTTCTGGCGGCTGTCCTGCCGTTTTCGACCGCTACCGTGTCGTTTCGTAAGGCCATAAGCTGTTTCCCTCTTTCGATACGAGATTTATTGCTTTATCTAATTCCATCATATATTCCCATTATAAAAAAATCAATAAACAATATTTCTCAGCAAAATAAAATATTGTTTGTTGACTTGATACGGTTTTTATGGTACATATTTACTATGGTGTATCCATGGACATTACTTTTTTTAGGAGGATTTTGAGATGCTAGAAAACCAGGAAGAGCGCATTGTCAAAATTGGCATGATCGGTGTGGGCGGGCGGGCCATCGGGTTGTTGGAATCGCTGGCTCAGATGAAATTTGTTGAGGTGGCCGCTGTCTGTGATATTGTAGAAGAGCGGATGGAGGACGGCGTCGAGATGATTCACCAGTATGCGGAATATCCTGTGAGCCGTTACACCGACTATCGTGAGCTGTTGAAGCGCGATGATATTGAGGGTGTGATTATCGCCACTTCGTGGAATGAGCATATCAAGATCGCCATCGCTTCTATGAGAGCGGGAAAATACACCGGATTTGAAGTGGGGGGCGCTTCCTCCATTGAGCAGTGCTGGGATCTCGTGAGAGCGTATGAGGAGACAGGCACGCCGTGCATGATGATGGAAAACTGCTGTTACGGCCAATATGAGTTGGCCATTCTCAATATGATCCGCCAAGGGCTCTTCGGGGAGATCATCCACTGTGAGGGCGGCTATGAACATGATCTGCGGGGCATTGCCAACCAGCTGCGCCGCCAGTATCAGCGGTCGTACCACCACATGAACCGCAACGCGGATCTGTACCCCACCCACGAGATCGGACCGATTTCCAAATATTTAAATATCAACCGCGGCAACCGTTTTCTGACGCTGACCTCAACCGCGTCCAAAAGCCGCGGGCTGGATATCCGCGCCGCCGAGATTTACGGGGAGCAGAACCCAATCTGGCATCGCCACGCCCTGGGCGATATCGTGACCACCGTTCTGAAATGCGCCGGCGGCGAAACTGTGACCATCATGCACGATACCTCTCTCCCAAGGCCATACTGCCGCGGCAATGCGGTGCATGGCACAAAGGGCATCTGGATGGAGCTGAACCATTCGGTCTATTTTGAGCCGGAACACCCTGCGGAGGAAGACGGGCTGGAGGTTATCATTGAGCATAAGTGGGAAAATGTGGACGACTATCTTGATCAATATCAGCATCCAATCTGGGATCGGTTTCTGCACGATGGCGTTACCGGCGGACACGGCGGCATGGATTATCTGGTGCTTCGGGCGTTTCTCTACAGCGTTCAGCACCGCATCGGCCTGCCCATCGATGTCTATGACTCGGCCACCTGGATGGCGATCACCTGCCTGTCAGAGGAATCCATTGCCAAGGGCAGTATGCCGGTGTCAGTGCCAGACTTTACAAATGGAAGCTGGGTACACCGTGAACCTATGCCGGAGAGTCCGTACTCTCTGGATTGACACACTGATAAAATCCTCCCACTCGCCGGCGGATCGAGGGACAAGGGGAGGAATACGAGGGGGAGTATACTATTGAAAATCAAGTTGCCTCTTGAGATGGAGAGCGTCGCGGTTGTGACAGAATGTTGGCTATATAACCGCTTAGCAATCATCCAGGCGTCAAGATACGCGGAGGACTGGATCGCGTCCCACTATAATTTATACATGGCCCCGGACGGCAATTTTCTATTTGGCGATATGGAGATCGATTTGCCCTCCTATCACGATGAAATTTTGCAAAGGCGGCAGATACGGCTGTGTACCCTTTCAAAAGAAAACATAGTGGATACGCTGCGAAACAATATTCAGAACAATCGCTATATCGTCATGTTTGTCAAAATGAATGAAAAGCACTACCATGAGGTGCTTCTGTATGGTTTTGACGATGAGGCGCAGGCCTTTGAGACGGTGGGCCTGTCCCAATACCGGTTTGGCGCGGCTCAGATATCGTATGCGTATATGGTGGAAACCATAGACGATATCAAGAGACATCTGTATTATGAGTATGAGAGCATCGATATATCAAGCCGGTATCAATTCTATGTGACGGCGTTTTCCATACAGCCCACGTATGTTACCGACGGATGTGTGTTTGGCGCTTATGAGAAGATCCAGCATGAAGTGTGCGGCAAGACGATACAGAGCCAGACCGGAAAGGGATACAATGACAATGCGGCGCCGCCCCAGACGAGCTATACCGGCATCGCGTGTCTCAGGGGCTTGTGGAAGATGCTAGATACAGAAATACGCCATGGCGAATTCCATCCGGTGTTCCGTGGATTAGTCAATAATGTACACACCATCTATGAACATAGGAGTATGCTGTACCAATCGATGCAATACATCTGCAAAAAATGGAATATCGATTGTAAGAATCAAGCGTATCAGTCTATGGATGAGTACGGAGTCTGTTGCCAGCGGACGCAGAGATGGCTGAATATGACTATCAAATATGAGCAGACCGGGGATCCCCAGCCTTTGCACAATATTATGAGAGAAATTCCGGAAGCCTATGATGAGGAGTATCAGTGTCTGGAAGGATTTCGAAAGGCTGCGGAAGCATGGTTTCTGAGCCAAGAGGGGCTGAAATAAAAAAGTCCTATAGGACTAGAAAGGGGCTGTCTCAAAATGATTTTCCAAAATCACGCGAGGCAGCCCCTCGTTCT
>CAUFVC010000135.1:0-6349 GCA_959029275.1 uncultured Eubacteriales bacterium
GTCGTATCCAACGCCGGATTGACTCTGGACGCATATTGGCGATCTCTGTTTACGGGACAACTGATCTATGGGCCACTTCCCTGGCTAGAAAAAGACCCACAATTCCGCGTTAAAATCGGCGCCTATATTGCGTCATCAAAATGGAACGAGAATCTTCCAGAATCCTTATTAGACCGATACGGAAAGGCGGCATGCTACAGTGCCAGCGCCGCCTTGCGGGCCATTGAGGATGCCGAATTCGATATTCAGACAATGGATACAAGACGAATTGCCATCGTCATTGGAACGACCATGGGGGAGATACAGACCGAAGAACAAATTGCAAAGGCACTGAAAAAAGATCCTCAGTACGACAATCCACAGTTGTTCCGCCAATACCGATCTGACAATATTCTTCAGGCAGTGCGCGATGTGACAGGTGCTCAAGGAAAGGGATACTTAGTTCCGGCTGCTTGCGCAGCAGGAAATTATGCTTTGGCCTTGGCACAGCGCCTTTTACACTGGAATGAGGCCGATCTAGTTATCACAGGAGGCGTGGACGCCTTTTCCATGGTGGCGTATGCGGGATTCCAGCGTTTGCTATCCCTCGCGCCCGATTCCTGCCGACCCTTTGACCGGAACCGGCGAGGCTTGGTTTTGGGAGAGGGCTGCGGGATGTTGCTGTTAGAACGGGAACGGGAGCGCAGCAGGCAAAAAATCCATGGCTATATAAAGGGAATTGGGCTGGCATCCAATGCGTATCATATGACCTCGCCCCATCCAGAAGGCAGAGGGGAAAAGGCCGCTATGAAAAAAGCGCTGCGGAATGCCGCGCTGCCCAAGGACAAAATCGACTGTGTCATTGCCCATGGGACCGGGACAAAAGCCAATGATCGAATCGAATCCATTGCCATTCAACAGGTATTCGGCCAGCAGTCACCCTATGTCTGTTCTGTAAAGTCCATGCTGGGGCATTCCATGGGGGCGGCAAGTACGCTAGAAGTGATCGCTGGTATGCTCATGATGCAGAAAGGGTATCTGTTGCCGACAGCCAACTATGAGACGAAAGATCCAGAATGTGATCTCAAGATACTGAAAGGTAAACCGGCGCGCAAGAATCTCTCGAATATTCAATGTAATTCTTTTGCCTTCGGCGGCCAGACGAGCAGCGTCATAATCGGAGCGAAGCCATGAAACAGAGAGTCTATATCCAAGCATCCGCTTCCTATAGCGAGATCCAAGAGAAGCGGCCCTCCTCAAACCGTGATCTCGACCGAATCAGCCAGATGTGTATCCAGACAGTGGAGAGAGTATTCACGGCCGCCCAGATTCGGGATCGGAATGTACCGCTGTTTGTGGGGACAGCCTACGGATGTTTAGCAAGCTTATATGAATTTAACCATGTCTATGAATCGGAGGGAGCGCTGCGTGTCAATCCCAGTTTATTTCCCAATGCGGTCTTAAACGCGCCAGCGTGCAGAACTGGAATTGCCTTTCAGATACAGGAACCGATGTATACGATCTCCAATGGACCGAGTACTGGCATTGATACATTGGAGCTGGCATATCTGTATATCGCCCACAATGAAATTCGAGAAGCGATGGTCTGTTTGGTCGAGGAGGATTCCCAGATTGCCAGAAAGATTGCAGGTCATTCCGTATCAGAAGGGTGCTTCGCCTTTCATCTTCATAAAGAAAAGGGAAATGTGGAAATTAAAGAAACCAGGTATTTATCTGAAATAAAAAAGAAACAGAGTCATAGCAATCAACAGGCAGCGGATACAATGGCTTTCTGTACTTTGGTTCATAAATTTGTATCCGATTGGGATCCCAAAGATGGGAGTAGCTGCTGTCTGTGCTTAGAAAGAAAAAGAATTACCTTAGAAAGGGTATAATTCATTGAATGCCGCGAAAGCGGCGGCAATGCTTGTGTACAAGCAAGGAGGTCAATATGAAACTTGAATCCGAGATCCGAGAGATCGTATCAAACATCATCCAGATACCTCCGGAGGAGATTGATCCCAAAGCGTCTTTTTTTGACGAATATGGGATGGATTCCCTGAGAGCGCTGGAAATACTAGCAGAGATTGAAAATACCTATTCCATTACCATCGACCCGGAAAAGCTGCTAGCCATGACATCCCTGGAGGAAGTTATCAAGATCACACAGGAACTGTTAAATCAAAATGCTGGAACACCGGATTAAGATTACCGGAATCGGCGTCATGACGCCCATAGCCCAAACGCCGGATGAATTCTGGAGGAAGCTGGTAGAGGGAGCGGAAAGAGTCCATTTATCGGATTCCGCAGCGAGACCATCGACGCCTGTGGAGACCTTCCGCGCTTACTGTGAGAAAGCTATCCGAGCTTGTATTCAAGACGCAGGGTTGGACTGCGGCAAAAAAGGGTGCATCTTGGTGGGGACGGGGATGGGAATCGCAGATACAGCAATGCTGGACGAGAATCCGCCGGCAACATTTTTATCCAGTGTAGAGGAATTAGTAAAGCAAGCGGCGCCGTATGAAGTCGAGGTCCGGGTCATCGCCAATGCGTGTTGCGCGGGGGCACAGGCCATCGCATACGCCACGGATCTACTCCGGATGGATCAATATGACTATGTGATTGCAGGTGGCGTCGAGATCTTTTCGTATTTAACCTATTGCGGTTTCGCCAGATTGTTTGCCCTAGATGAAGAGGGCTGTAGGCCTTTTGATAGAAATCGAAAAGGAATATCGGTGGGGGAAGGGGCTGCTTTTTTTGCCTTGGAAAAGGCAGCGACTCAGAAAGATTATGGAAGCATACTTGGCTATACCGCAACTCATGACGCCTACCATGTGACAGCGCCCGATCCAACCGGTCAATATGCGCGAACGGCCATTGAGAAGCTGCTGTCCCGCTTGCGGCTCCAGCCCCGTGATATTCACGGGATCATCGCCCACGGGACAGGAACAAAATCCAACGATCAGGTGGAAGCCAAGGTCTTATATGAAATTTTTAAGACACAGCCAGGTGTCACTGCGCCCAAAAGCGTATTTGGCCATACGGGAGGGGCGTCCGGAGCCTTCTCTTTGTTGACGGCAATTCTGGCATTACAGCACCAAAGTTTACCGCCGATTCATCATCACAGAGAGGTGGACTCACAGATACGTGTGCAGCTTGTGACAAAGCAAGCCAAAGAGCAGGAAATGGAAAGGGTATTGGTCAACTGTTTTGCCTTTGGAGGGACGAATATCGCCATGATCTGTGAAAAGCAGGTGTGCAGAGAAAGACGAGGGAAGCCCTATATTCGAAGGCATACCAGCGTGCCGTGCAGTCGATTCCAGGGAGAGTCTTTTAAGAGCTTTGGCGGACGGCTGATGGACGATCTTACAAAAAAAGTTCTCATGACAATAGACTCTCTATTCGACTCTGACTATGGCTATATTAAGGGAGACCGCACAGGACTTGTATTGTCGAGCAATGAGGGGCCCTATACCGCTGTCTGCGACACAGCCGGCATCATACGGCGGTGGGGATATAAAAAGATCAATCCCAGCGCTTTTCCCTATACGATGTTCAGCACGGCGCTGGCCCAGGCGGCCATCCATGTGAATATCCATGGCCCCGCCTGTTGCTTTCTCGATTCCAGCCACCGTGGGTATCATGCGGTAGAGTATTCCTTAGTGCAGATTGAAAGCGGACACTGTGACGCCGTGATCGAAGTATACGTGGACGCGGACGGCTGGACGGAAGGCTCCTATATTACAATCTAGAGAGGGACACGGGAATGAAAATCGCGTTGATTAACCCCAAGGGCGCGCTGTTTAGCCGGAATGCGGCGTTGGCCGAAGCCATGGCCAACTCGGACACCATGCGCAGTTTCCGCTATTTCTGGTCTGCGCCCAATTTAGGTTTGCTGACAATCGCTTCCTATATACCGCCCTCTTGGACGGTAGCCTATATCGATGAGAATTATCGAAGACTGGACTTCAACGCATCGTACGACCTCGTTTTGCTGAGCGCCATGACGGTGCAGGTTACGAGAGCTTACGAAATCGCCGCTCATTACCGGCAAAAGGGAATCTTGACTGTCCTCGGCGGAATCCATGCGACGGTTCTCCCGGAAGAGGCATTGCAGCATGTGGATGTAGTCATCGCGGGGGAAGGGGAGGAATTATTTCCTCAATTTATAAAAGACTTCCAAAATGGGAATGTCAAGCCATTGTACCAGAGTTCTCAAAAGGGAAGCTTCTCTCTCTTACAATGCAAAATTCCCCGCTACGAGCTGATTCAGGGGTATCCGTATCCACTGGTTAACCTGTATACTACTAGGGGTTGTCCACACTCCTGCTCCTTCTGCTGCGCTTCCAACGTATATGGACGAAATTACCGGCAGAAGGCAATCCCGCAAATCATAACAGAAATTCAGACCATCCAGAGAATATATCCCGATCCGCTGCTGCTTTTTGCAGATGACAACGCATTTGTGCTGCGAAAACAAGCGAAAGAGCTGTTGCGTCAATTGAAAGGGAGGGGCCTTCGCTGGATCGCCCAGACAGACATCTCGGCGGCGGAGGATGAAGAGCTTCTAACCTTAATGCGGCAGGCAGGCTGCCAGTGGGTTGTGATCGGGTTTGAGAGCATTCGGGTGAACAGCCTGAAAAAGCTCAACGCCACATCCTATAAAGCGCGAAATGTATCCAGCTACCCAGAAAAGATTCAGACGATACAGAGTCATGGAATAGGGATTTATGGAACCTTTATTGTAGGATTAGATGAGGATGATGGATCCGTTTTCTCGCAGACGATAGACTTCATATTACAAAATCATCTGTACGGTGCTAACATCACCGTCCCAACGCCGCTTCCCCGGACCCGTTTGCGAGAGCAACTGCAAGCGGAAAATCGGATCCGGTCCAATGCATGGGAGGACTATACCCTGTGGGATGTGGTCATTGAGCCAAAACGGATGAGTGTGCTTGAGTTGGAAGCGGGGCTTATATCCATCTATCGGGCACTCATGGATCCCCAAAATGCGGCAGCGCGGCTAGCGACCTTGTTGCACACCGCGAGAAAGGAGCGACAAAATGATACAAAATGAGATATGTAAAATCTTAGAGAATCTGCTAGAAATTGATTCCGTTTCTACGGATAAGACCTTGGAAGAGCTAAAGGTGAATTCCATCATCTTTATACGGCTGGTGGTGGAATGCGAACAGCGGTTTCACATTGAGTTTGAGGATGAAATGTTGCTGATGTCGGAATTTCCGAACCTAAAGAGCTTCATCGAGTATGTCCAGACAAGGGCTGGCGATGGCATCGAGTCATAACGAATATCATCAGTCCATTGCTGCGTTTCCGGGCAGGGAGGCGGTAGCAAAGGGACTTGACTCCACCGTGTATAAAAAAGCGGCCTCGGCACAGAAGGTTTTTCGATGGGCCTCGGAGTATTGCGCTAAGGATCTGGCTTCCATATGTTACGGGGCGGAAAAGAACGAGGGGCCGTGGATGACCGTTGGCCTGGTGACCCATTGTTATGGCATTTATAGGACTTTGGAGGAATGGCGAGGCAGGCCGAAAGCCTTTGCGGGATATAGTCAGGGGGAATTTACGGCGTGCGCGGCCGCAGGGGTTTTCGAATTTCCGGAAATTCTAGGGCTCATTCTCGGGCTGGAACAGATCTTGGAGGAAGACTCTCCAGCGGACGAGGCGATGATTCGGGTGATGGATTTGGACCAAAAGGTACTGCAAGAATGCTGTCAACAATACCAGGAATCCGGAAAGCAGGTCTATATAAGCGCGTATCTAAGCGATACACAAAATATCATCTCTGGAAAGCAGCCGGATCTTCAGGAACTGGTTCAGGAGTTAAAGAAAAGGGGAGCCAGGTGGACGCTGCCCCTTCCGGTGAAGAGGGGATATCACAGCCCACTGTGCCAGGCAAGCGCTGAAAAGGCAAGGAAGTTTTTTCTGAGAATGCAGATGTATTCTCCATCAAACCCCGTTTACAGCTGTTATGATGGACAGAGGAGCGCGGATCCATACACGATACGGGACAAGCTTTCGAGACAGGTCCAGCATCCGATCCACTGGAAGACACTGGCCGACAATTGCGTTTCAGATGGAATCCGGAGCCTTATTGAGATCGGACCGGGGTGTACGGTTTCCGGGAATACGAGAATTGCCAATCCCAACATAGCTTGCCAGTGGGTGCAGACCATGAATGAAGTGAGATGTTGCGATGCTGTATGATGTAAAAGAAGTAGAGAATTGGAAGTGTCCAGGAATTGGCATGAAGGCGCAAAACCTTGTCCGCCTACATCAACTGGGATAAGCCGTATGTGATGGGGGTGTTTTGCCATTTCCTTTTTTTCCACAATTTTGTAGTTAA
>CAUFVC010000136.1:0-6327 GCA_959029275.1 uncultured Eubacteriales bacterium
TCTATCACCTTACTGATCAAGACATTTCTCCATCTGTATACACCTTCCGCGACACGATCAAGGCTCACACATTAGGAAATCTTAGTATCGACTTTACTCAACTTGACCTTGAATAAGCCCTCTGAGAGCCCCTATACGGGGTTCTTTTTTGGGGAGTAATCCGCTCCAAATGATGATCTTTTTGATGAACTAAATAAGCCCCCCTGGTCTCCCAGAGGGGCTGCTGTTTTAGCTGCCGTGATCATATGCAGAATAATCAAAATCAATTCCTAATAAGTATAGAACTTTACTATCCTGCACGCCTTCCTTACATATCAGACGATAGTTTTGATTGCATATACGTATTACCATAAGCTTACTATCGGGAGTCACTATCCCGGTATTATTCAGGATTGACAAAAAACTGGGCGAAAACCTAGAATATGGTAGATATTCGGCTCCCCGCTCTTTCGATCTCTCCTTAACCTCCAATATTGACATACCCGATAACTCATGCAACTTACTATGCAGCTCGTCATAGGCCTTCTCTTTGTCTCTCAGTGATTTTTTAAAATATTCAAAATTGTACTTTGCATTGGTCGTCCAAAATTCGAAGCTAAATACTATGTGATTAAGCTCTGGTGTTTGTACATATCCTATCTTTTTAAGCCTTTGATTTTCTTTAATTTTGGCCATAGCTAATTACTCTACATAATTCTCCTTGAAGTATTCCTTCATCGTATCCCGACTAATCTTTTTCTTTAGTACGGTTCCGTTCTCCGTCGCTTCCAGCCATGGTCTTTCCCTGTGCGTCTTTTCGCGCAATCCCCATGCGGAATATTGTCCAAATATTTCGTAGACTTGATTTAGTAAGTTTTCGTCGGTCGGTGTAATTTTCTTAATGGACTCCTTGTCCTTGTTTTCATCAAACGGCAAATTGTATGGATCTCTGCAATACTGCTGATACACCTCAACAACGACCGGTCCGTGCTCCCAAGCGATGATATCCTCGTCAAAAAGACTTCCATTTCCTACTGCCAGAGAGCACCCCTCCGCATAGTAAAGGAGTTTCAATAGTTTAAGCAGGGTTATATTGTCTCCGTCTCCTTGCTCTTTTTCTCGAAGGCTTTTATATAAAAACCATTTTGCGATATCCACAGCTTTATATTTAGCCATATTTATCCCCCTTTCGATGCGTCAAAGGCTATTATATTTTTATAGTATACCTATTTTTTTATAAAGTCAATGAACAATCTGTAAAATTTCAGTGCCAATTGATTATAAAAATCGAAATAATTGGCATTACGATACTGAACTTCATGTGATATCCTCCCTTGATTTTTTTGCCTTGCTGTGGTATTCTAGGAGGGCAGAGGGGCCGCAAGGCTGGCCCCAATGCATCCGTTTTTGTTGGGTGGCGTACCCCTTGGCTGAGAGCGCCACCCTTTTAGTTTGCTTTAGCAGCTCTCACCAGCTCCGCTGCCTCTTCGACCGTTGCGGCCTTGCTCTCAATGAGCTTGGCCAGGGTTTCCAGAAATGCGTTGAACTCTGCGTTTGTCATACCTTCCATGTTATCCTCCCTTTCTGCCTTGCGTTTTCAAAGGTGACTTCCTTGCCTTTGATGATATTAGTATAGCACTTATATTAAGTGCAAAATAGACATGAATTACACAAAGTTCTAGTGCAACTCATGTCTATTTTGCACTTGACAATAGTGCATAAATATGCTATACTTTAAAGCAGAAAGGCGGTGAATTTGCTTGCCAATTCGGTACAAAATAAATATATTGGAGGCCCTAAAAGAAGCCGGATACAATACCAATAAGATCAGAAAAGAAAGAATCATGGGCCAAGCCACATTACAGCAATTAAGGAATGGCGAGCTTGTATCCTGGAAAAACATTGAAACCATCTGCAATCTTTTAAACTGTCAACCCGGTGACATCATGGAATACATCCCGGATGAAGAATAGGAAGGAGGCCCCACATGGCACTACAAGAATCCAAGAAAGCAACCCTGGCGGACTGGGAAGCCCTGGGCGAAGATGTTCGGGCAGAATTGATTGACGGCGAAATCTATTACATGGCTCCGCCAAGCCGGAAGCATCAGGAAACCTTAATGTTTCTATCACGGAAGATAGGAAACTACCTAGAAGGCAAACCCTGCAAAGTCTATCCGGCCCCTTTCGGCGTCTATCTCCACAATGAGGACGGAACGACTGACGCCGTAGAGCCAGATATCAGCGTCATCTGTGACAAAGACAAGCTGTCAACACGCGGCTGCGAAGGCGCTCCTACCTGGATTATTGAGATTGTCAGCCCTGGGAACATGGCTCATGATTACGTTACCAAATTAAGCTTATACATGCGTCACGGAGTGAAGGAATACTGGATTGTAAATCCTGACAGAGAGACAATAACGGTCTATCACCTTACTGATCAAGACATTTCTCCATCTGTATACACCTTCCGCGACACGATCAAGGCTCACACATTAGGAAATCTTAGTATCGACTTTACTCAACTTGACCTTGAATAAGCCCTCTGAGAGCCCCTATACGGGGTTCTTTTTTGGGGAGTAATCCGCTCCAAATGATGATCTGTTTGATAAACTAAATAAGCCCCCTGGTCTCCCAGAGGGCTATCGTTTTAAAATGGTTATTTACGGTTAAAACGGGGTATTTAATGCTACAGCGGTAAAAAAATGGTGCAAAAAGTAGTAAATTTTTTTGTAAGTTTGATTGACAAAAGCAAAAAATAACGTATACTATTAACAACAGGATCCCCCACACCTCTTAACAATGTGTCCCATGGGGGAACATTGTTGTTTAGGGGTGATATGCTTACCCCATAAAAATATTCTATCTATAGGGTCTCCTAACTAGAGGCCCTTTTTTACGCGATCAATAACTGATTCGGACTATAGCGCTCTTGGATAAAGCTCTTGATCTCATCATACCCCATTCCCAGGTTGATGAGGCTGCTCACCAGCATCTCCATAGCCTCCACTTCCTTAAGTTCTTCCGCCGTCAGATATTCGCGGATGCTCTCCTTTCCCTTCACGCCGTATTTCTCTTGCAACTCCTTCATGGTCTTGCCAAAGATGGTCTTATAGATCAACTTGGTGTAGTTCGGATAGGCAAAGCGTTTGGTCGGGCTGTCCGCAATCTTCATTTTGATGGTGTCCGTCAGGATATGTCTGATCACGATTCCCTTCGCACGCTCGATCTCCCATTGCTTCCGTTCTTCGGCGATCCGTTTCAGCGCTTCCTCGCAAGCTAAAAAGTAGCAGCGTGCTTGTTCGCCTTTTTCAGATTTCTGCATCATCGAGATTTTCTTGGCAAAATCTGCCGACAGCTTGTAATTGTCAGCAAAATTGCCCCTCCCTTCACTCGCCTTCAATGGCGAGTAATCCTTTTCTGCTTCTGCAAAAGGATTATCTATTATATTGATCTTACACCAGCGCGCATAATGTGAGGCATCCAGCTCCAAAAATTCATACAAATTTTTCGCCGTCGTAAATCCGTCTTTGTCTACCTTCAAAAGCACCTCAATCGGTGTTCCCTGTTTGACTTCAACTATATCATGACTCATAAAATCATTCTCCTTCTCATGTCTTATTTTTGAGTACAAAAAGAGCGCCTTGGTCTCCCACGGGCTACCGTTTTATCTATAGGACCTCCGCACGGAGGCCCTTTTTTACGCTGCGTTCAACAGTTCTGTAATCGTCGCCGGGCCAACACTGCCATCCACTGTCAGCCCTTTTGCTTTTTGAAACGCCTTCACCGCCGCCAGCGTCGCCGGACCAAAGCTGCCATCCGTCTCAATGTCGTATCCACAGCGCCGTAACAAACCCTGAATCACCCGTACAATGTCTCCTTTGTCTCCCTTTTTGTAGCCCTTGAAATCTTTGATTTTCACTGTCAATCGTCCTCCTTGATTTGTATTCGCGCCTTCGTCCACCAACCGCGCCTTGAACGCCTTCCACGCCGCCTCATCCCGTACATATGGTTCGGGGCAGATCTTGTGTGTTACGTCGTAGTGCCGGACTACGTGGTCCGCATCGATTTGATACGTGTCCATCAGATTGCGCACCAGGTCCACCGCGGCATCTACAGTCTCATTGTCAAATCGCCATGTCTCGTCCTCATTCTGCCAGCAGCAAAGTTCGACGCCGATGCTGTTGGCATTGCGGCATCCACAGTAATATGTGCCAGTGGTCCCGCAGTGCCAAGCAATGTCCTCATCTGCCACGACCTGATAGATGTCCTCGCCTGCGTGACCCACAAAATAATGAGCGCTGGCCCCGACGTTTTTAGACCTAAAATAGACGGCGTTGGCCTTGCTGCCGCCGGTCGCACCTACATAGTGAATTACGATGTACTTAATAGACCGGTTGTGGCCGGTCTGGTAATTGTACTCGGTTAGCATTTGTCTGATCATGGCTTATTCCTCCTTCTTTCCTTGTTTCCAGAGTTGATTCACCAACACTGCGCTCCCCGTTGCAAAAATCCCCTGTATAAACCCCTGAACGATTGCCTCTGGGCCCGGTGCCTGGATCACATAGATTGCAATACACAAGACAACTCCAATCCCCAACAACAAAAACGGGATGAGCCAATCCTTGATCTTTTGGGAGCTCTTGAATAGGACTCCCAACACATACAGCGCGACCGCAACTCCAATTGTTTCCGGCTGTAGATACTCGGCCAAAAATCCAAAATCCATACCTGTTTCCTCCTATTCTCTTTTTTCGATCTTGCTTTCCAGATCGCTGATTCTGTGGTTTGCCACCTTGATATCTTCATCCACAACGGCATTTCGTTGCTCAATTTTGTATACGCGATCAATGACCTTGTTGTGCTTGTCCACTTTTTCTTCCAGCTGTGCAATGCGGTACGTCGTCAACTTATTTGACGTCATGATACCCACGATACTCCCAAATGCAGTCCCCAGTAGGCTCAGTAGCGCTACAATTACTTCTGTTGTCATGATTGATTTCCCCCTCACTGCTTCCGCCATCATCTTTTTTAACATTTTAACAAAATGGGGAGCTCTGCGCCTCCCCACTTGCCTTATTTACATCTAACGAATTCAAATTATAAAAGACTTCCCATCTCTATTCGTCTTTCATATCTTTTATTTCTACCTTTTGCGTCTGTTCCAACTCAATGACCCGCGCACGGAGATAGACATTCTCCGTCGTCAAGCTGTTGATGAGTTCCCGGTAGGCTTGTTCTACCGGACTCAGTTGCTGTTCCATCCGTCAGCCCTCCTTTCATATTTTGGTCCAGTTGCTCAAATAAGCGCCTGTAGTCGGGTTGATCCAGGCCACCCATATTTCGGCTGTCGCATACGGGATGTATGTCAATGCCACAATGGCGCTCGTGACATAATAATAACTAACGACGCCATTTTTGCTATTAGGTTGGTTTGTGCATCCGCTATCTGCATAAAACGACCCGGATTTCCCATCTGCACCTAGTTTTAATAAGTTGATGTCACTTTTGTTTCCCCCCGCTGCAAAACCTGTCTGACCGCTGATTGTGATCTTGCTACAAGAGATAGCCCCTGTGGTAATATTGGATATATACGCATGGTTAAAAGGCCAGGCAGATGTTCCAATATATCCACTTCCCCCCGACTGGTATGGAATGATGCCTTTGACTGTCGTGCGGATATATTCCGTTGTGGTTCCATCCGGGAGCACAAGGCCCCAATAATTGCTGGCCTGGGATGCACCAAATGTTTTATTTGTTGGCGCGAGACTTGTCCCGCCGTTAAAATTAACTTTTTTGTTAAACGAGAATGCCCCGTTTGCGTCATATGCCCATATAATGCCATCTTCGTTGTTATATAAGCCCATCCGGTTATTTTTATTGGCATAGAGATACGTGCTTGTAGTCGCCCCATTAGGATTAAAAAATAGATCAACCTCATCCCCGTCTCGAATTGAGATAGCGCCCTTAACGTACATGCGCCAGTTGCATTCGAAGCGATATGTCCCCGAACTCATCATCCCAAAAGCTACCGAGTTTTTCGTGATGTTCATGGTTCGGCTTGCTGCACTGACCGTTACAATTCTTTCAACCGACGAGCCTAGTCCGTCCGTGACCACATATCGCACCTCGTAGTTGCTGGCAATGGCAATGTTTCCGCCTCCAGTGACAATATAGCTTCCCGTGGCAAGCGTACCCGCACTAGTCCAACTACTTGCCCCCACAACCCGGTAATACACTGTGCATGATGCAATGATATTCTTCCCGTTGACGGAAGCAAACGTATAGCTACCGCTGCATTTGATATAGGTACCATTGCTAGGGTCCGCTGTTCCTGAGCTATTACACC
>CAUFVC010000137.1:0-6309 GCA_959029275.1 uncultured Eubacteriales bacterium
CCAAAATGGAATAGAAGACCGTGAGCTCTGCGATAGCGGAGATCTGAGATTGGAGAAACAAGGTCACACGCTCCGGATCCAAACCGACGGAGAGATTGTCGATGGCTACGTCATAGATGCTATTGTGAATCAAGCCAGGATTTTCAAAGTGGGTCGTCAGCGCCTGGACATCCGCAAGCAGAATAAAGGTATCATAGTCGTGCTGAAGGCGAACGCGGTTTTGTAGGCTTCCCACGTAATGGCCTAAATGAAGTTTTCCTGTTGTTCGGTCACCGGTTAAAATACGTTTTTTTGTCTCAGACATGGTTCTATCTCCTTCATGGGTAATCTATTGTGTTCGCGTATCTGGCGCGTAACGTCCTACTGCTGGTACGGAGCGCGGCGCCCCGGACAGTTCAAGATGGGACAAAATTGGCAATTCTCGTAGGCCTCTCTGCTGGAAAAGAAAAAACCGGAGGAGGATTTGGAGGGAAGCATCAAAAAACTGTTGGTCAAGGCAACCCCGATGTCCTCCGCCGCGTTGCCGAGAAGCCGAAATAGGACGGCCTGTTGGGTGAGAGGCCATTCTTTGAGCGAGCCCGGATTCATAGAGGACATGTGGCCAGCCGGAAAGAAGCGCTTGCGAATCTCATCGCTCATGTAAGAGCGGATCTTTCCCAGGTAGAATAGTTTGACCTGATCCGCCCAATATTGCTCTAAGGGATCCGAAAAATTGTGGGACCATGCTTCCAGCTCCGTTCCACAGGTGGCAATGTAGGGAAAGACGCGGTGTGTATTTTCTAGATTGTGAATGACAAGGGGAGAGGTGATGCGCGTCCCCTCGATTTCCACCCAATCGCTGGAGCGGGCTGTGATTTCCGCCATGCAGCACGCCGCCTTTGGACAGGCGATGGACATGGCATCCCTTGCCATCCGGTGGATCAGATCCCGATCCTCGTCGTCATCCAAGATGGATTTGCCGACAATGAAAGCGAGCAGAGCATCCTCCGTGTAGTCCAGCGATATATCCCGAAACAGGATCGGTTCCATCTATCATTTCCTCCCATGGGTATGCCGCAATCGGCATTCATTGTCTTATTATACATGGTCGCCCTAGGAAATGCAAGAAAATCATAAGAAAAAATTGACGGCCCTCACCGCTGTGGGGAATCGGTAAAAATCGGTTTCACAATGTTGACAAATTAAATTAATCTGGTAAACTCTAAGTAGATTGATATGTGCATTGCGATACGAAAAAGAAATGGAGAATTCTATGGTAGATGAAATACGCGACCAGGCTCGCACAGCTATAATGGAACTCCTGAAAGTTGCGAACTTACAGGAGGAAGATATCGTCGTGGTGGGATGCTCATCCAGCGAGGTAGGAGGGCACGCTATCGGCACGGAGTCCAGCACGGATATTGCGGATGCAATCTTTGCCGGGATATACCCTGTTTTGCAGGAGAGAGGCTTATTCCTGGCGGCACAGTGCTGTGAGCACCTCAACCGCGCGCTCATCGTGGAGAGGGAAGCCGCCCGGCGCTGTGGACTTGAGATTGTCAATGTGGTTCCGCAACCTAAGGCGGGGGGCTCCTTCGCAACAGCTGCGTATAAGAACTTTGAGAACCCTGTGGCCGTCGAGACGATAACGGCGAGGGCCGGATTGGATATCGGGGGAACGCTGATTGGGATGCATCTGGCGCCGGTGGCGGTTCCAGTCCGAATCAGTGTGACCAAGATCGGAATGGCCAATCTGATCTGCGCAAGAACCAGGCCCAGATTTATCGGCGGCGGCCGGGCACAGTATGATGATAGCCTTCTGTAAATAAGCTGTTTTTTTGAGAGAGGAGTTGCGCGCCCATGAGCCCGGGGATATGGGAGATCGACATTCACAATCTAAATCAGTACCAGGCAAAGGTTCGGATCGAGAGCCTGCTTCGGCGCGCGGACCGGGCGGTGTACATCCTTCGAATCATCCATGGCTATAATCAGGGGACAGCGCTGAAAGATATGATTCGGGCGCAATTCAGCGGGCATCCAAAGGTCAAGCGGATTGCCCCCGGGTCCAATCCAGGCGTTACAGATTTGATTTTGCGGGAGTTGTAGTGCCGATGGGCGGGGCTAAATGCGCCCACTTTTTTCGATACGCTAATGGGGTCATCTTTTCCCGATTCTGGAATAGGTTGATGAAATGGTTGACGTGATGGAAGCCAACGAGTTCCGCGATGTCCGCCACGGTTTTGTCGGTGTATTTGAGAAGTTCTTTGGCCTTGGCAATGCGCAGATTGATCAAATATTCGTGGGGAGGCGCTCCCATGTATCGTTTGAACTGTTTTGCCATGTGATATTTGCTAATGTTGAATTGTTTTGCCAGGTCATCGAGTGAGATGGAGGAAGTCAGGTTCTGTTGAATATAGTCTACACACTGCCGAACATAAGCCGGTATAGACTCCCGGTCCAAGGAGGAATCCTGGGCAATGATCATATCCGTCAATAGATTCATAAGATGCCTCTGCATCAGGATGTCATAGTGAGACACGGGCATCCGGGCGAGAGACAGAATAGCGGAGAGAGTCTGAACAATAGTGCTATCGCAGTCGGTGAGGACCACGGGACAATCGTGTTCCGCATAGGGCTCATAATAATAGGGGGCCATGGCGCCGTTAAAATGTAGATAGAGAAACGACCAGATCCCTTCGCCTCGATTTCGATAGTCGTGCTCCTCCATACAATCGATCCAAAATACATGTCCCGGGAGAAGGGGGTATTCGCGCTGCTGATAGCGCAAAAGCCCTGTTCCGGAAAAGGTGTAGAGCAGAAGATGTGAGTCCAGGCCACTCCGGTGGGTGTAGTAGGGGGGATGCGTGTGAAACTCACCGATCCCCTCCAGGCAGAGCCCGGAGAAACGGGAGATGAGGCTGGGAACAGGTGATATACAGAAGGATTCCGGTGTAATGCTTAGATTGTATTGGACAGACTGCATGTTACCTCCAGGATCAACCACAAGATCCTTATATTTTTTCGCAAGATTCTGACTTTCTTTTCTCCATTATAATGAGGTATACTAAAAAAGTAAAGACTTTTATTGTATCGGGCTATATCACAAGATTGTTTACTTCGATGAGGTATGGAGGACAGGGACATGGCTATGACCTTGAGAGAGAATTCACTGGCAATTCTCCGCTATGAAAATTATGAGAAGCTTCCCATCGTAAACTTTGGATATTGGGGAGAGACGCTTCAAAAATGGGTACAGGAAGGACATTTGACTCAGGACGAGATTCAAAATGCGTGGGATGGATCTGAAAATGACCGGAGGATCGGGCGGAAATTAGGGTTCGATTTCAACTGGAATTCTTGCTTTGGCGGCAGCTGTGGGATACAGCCTGGCTTTGAACAAAAAGTGCTGGAGGTCCGCGAGGATGGCTCCAAGATAATGGTGGATTCCAACGGAGTCATCGTAAAGGTCAAGGATAGTATTGTTTCCATACCGACGGAGATCGATCACATGTTAAAGGACCGGGAGTCGTGGGAGCGGGATTTTAAACATCGCCTTCAGTACAGTGAAAAGCGCATCAATTTGGATGCGCTGGCGAAGATCCCGAGGCCGGAGGAGCGGGAGACGCCTTTGGGAATCCATTGCGGCAGCCTGTTTGGCGAGATTCGGAATATTCTGGGAGTGGAAGGGACAAGTTATATATACTGTGACGACGAAGAACTCTATGATGAGATCATCGACACGGTGGGAGACCTATGCTACAGGGTTGCCAAGCGAATTCTGGAATCCGGCGTTCAGTTTGACTTTGGACATTTCTGGGAGGACATCTGTTTTAAAAACGGTCCGCTTGTAATTCCGTCAGTCTTCGCGGAAAAAGTCGGACCGCACTATAAAAAAATTACCCAGCTTCTCAGCGAGCACAATATCGACATCGTAAGTCTGGACTGCGATGGCAAGATCGATGCGCTGATTCCCATCTGGCTGGAGAATGGAGTGAACACCATGTTCCCCATCGAGGTCGGAACGTGGGAGGCCAGCATCGCGCCGTGGAGAGAGAAGTATGGAAACGCAATCCGCGGAGTGGGTGGAATGAATAAAACGGTGTTTGCCCAGGATTACGCGGCTGTGGACCGGGAAGTGGAGCGCCTTAAGCCTCTGGTCGCGCTGGGGGGATACATTCCCTGTATGGATCACCGGATACCTCCCGATGCCAAATGGGAGAATGTGCAGTATTATTGTGAGCAGATGCACAAAGCCTTTCAGTAGCTACCATTTCCCTGCGCGTTGTCCAGATTAAATGGAATTTATTTCCAGGGAAATAATGGGAAAAATCGAATCAAGCTTGCAATTCTTTCCTTTTCATGCTACAATAGATTTGATATGGTTATGACCACATGGAAAAGGAGAGTACAGAAGATGACCATCGCCCTGAATGATTTTATACAACAGCTTTTTTCGAATCCGGTCCTCTTCATTACGGTTATCCTCACGCTGTCCGTTATTCTGGTCAATGGTTGGACGGATGCCCCCAATGCCATCGCAACCTGTGTATCGACCAGAGCTATGACGCCAAGGGCCGCTATCATAATGGCCGCCATCTTTAATTTTCTTGGCGTGCTGCTGATGACATCCCTCAATGCCACCGTAGCGATGACAATATACAATATCGCTGACTTTGGTGGAAATTCCGCTGACGCCCTCATCGCTCTCTGCGCCGCTCTTCTGGCCATTGTGGTCTGGGCAACTGCGGCATGGATCTTTGGAATTCCGACCAGTGAAAGCCATGCGCTCATCGCCGGCATTTCCGGGGCGGCCATCGCGCTTCATGGGAGTTTCAAGGGGATTCACGGACAGGAATGGATGAAGGTCATCTATGGTCTGTTGTTGTCAACCCTGTTGGGTTTCGCCTTTGGGTGGTTGGCTGTCAAGTTCACGGGCTATCTATTTCGAAGGTTTGACCGCCAGAAAACGGATCAAGTTTTTAAATACGCGCAGATTGCAGGGGGAGCGGCGATGGCCTTTATGCACGGCGCACAGGATGGACAGAAATTCATGGGCGTTTTTTTGCTGGGCGTGTTTCTCGCCAACGGAGTGGGAACCGCAGAATCCTTTCAGATTCCCATATGGCTTATGGTGCTCTGCTCTCTCGTGATGGGACTCGGCACATCTATCGGCGGATATCGGATAATCAAAACCGTTGGGATGGACATGGTAAAGCTGGAGCGGTACCAGGGGTTTTCGGCGGATGTGGCAGCCGCCAGCTGTCTTCTCCTTTGTTCCGTCGCAGGCATTCCGGTGAGTACGACGCACACAAAGACAACCGCCATCATGGGCGTGGGAGCGGCGAAGCGGCTTTCCGCCGTCAAGTGGTCCACTGTCAAGGAGATGGTGTTAACCTGGGTCCTAACGTTTCCGGGATGTGGATTGATTGGATTTTTGATGGCAAAGCTGTTTATATGGATCTTTTAGAGCACGGTTGTTGAGGAAAGGATGAGCGCATATGGGAGATAAGGAAAAAGACAAGAGCAAAGAGAAGACTAAGGATAAGGGGAAGGAAGCCCAGGCGAAGGAAAAAGACAAGGATAAGAATAAAAAGAAGAAAAAAAAGAAGCAGATGAATTATTTTGAAGCCTTCATCGACGCGGTGGAATTGTCCTGTCTCGCTGCGGAGATGTTGCAGTCGGTTCTGGAGAATTTTGACCGGTCGCAGATCGAGAGTCAAGTGAAGGAGCTTCATAAGATTGAGCATACCGCGGATTTGGAACAGCATGTGGTGGTGGAGAAGCTTATGCATGAGTTTATCACGCCCATTGACCGGGAGGATATCAACCGTCTGTCCCATGAGATCGACGCGGTGACGGATGCGGTGGAAGAAGTGCTGATGAACGTGTATATGTATCGGATCGAAGAGATCACACCGTCGGCCAACGAGATGGCATCCCTGATCGTGTCCTGCTGTCGCGCCCTTAAAAATGCCATGGAAGAATTCCAGAATTTTCCCAAGACCAAAATGCTTCATGAGAAATTGGTGGAGGTCCACGATCTGGAGGAGCAGGCGGATCGGATCTACTCCAAAGCAGTCTATGAGCTATACGGAAGCCAGGACCCCATCAAAGTGCTGGCGTGGAATCAGACATACGACCATATGGAGAGCTGCTGCGACGCCTGCGAGCACGTGGCAAACGCAATCGAGAGCGTCATGATGAAGAATACGTAAGCATCTGCTGAATTTTTATGTAGGATAGGGCGCAGTTCCGTTTGAGGAGCTGCGCCCTTGCATGGTGCGCCCGGTGAGCGCACGTTCTATAGGGTGAAAGTCCCGAATCCGCCCG
>CAUFVC010000138.1:0-6253 GCA_959029275.1 uncultured Eubacteriales bacterium
TTTTGTCGGCTTAGATCCCCACGCCATTAAAGAGTTAAAGGACAGTCTGCGAGAGTTGCGGGACAGCGGAGCTTCTGTGCTTATTAGCACACATATGTTGGATTTCGTAGAGGAACTGTGGGATGTCGCCAATATTATGATGAATGGGAAAATTGCGGCGGTTCGGAGCCGACAGGAGACAGAGGCTGAGAAGGAAGATTTGGAGGATCTATTTTTCTCCATCACGGAAGGGGTTTCCGCTAAGGAACGGGAGGAGACAGAATGAAGGCGCTTCTCTTTCTAGTCCGCCGGATGATTTTGAACTGGATTAAAGAGCTGAAAAAGCATCCAGGCGCTGCGATCTTTTATATTTTGTTGCTGGCCTTTATTTCCTTTTCCGTCATAATGGGTTCCTTCTCATCGCAGGATACGAACCAGGAACTGGCGGATCTACGGTTTTTAAATCTGATTGTCCTGGCGGTCTATTTATTAGTCGCCGTGTTTACCATACGCAGTGGGATGCAGAGTGGGCAGACACTTTTTAAGCTGTCCGATGTTAACTTTGTCTTCACTTCCCCCATTTCCTCCAATAAAATTTTATTCTATGGATTGTTGAAACAGATGGGCGCTTCCTTATTTGCGGCTTTCTTCCTTCTTTATCAGATCCCAAATCTCCGAAATGCCTTCGGCGTTGGCGTAGGAGCCATTTTACTCTTACTCTTGTCCTATTGTGTTATGCTGTTCACTCTCCAGATTGCCAGCATGTTTGTGTACTCTGCCTGTGTGAATCATCCGAGAACCGCCGCGGTTATCAAAGGGGGGGCACTGCTGGCGGCGGCCGTCTTGGCAGTATGGGTTGGGGGAACGTTTCTTCGAACCCGGGACATTATGATAACGCTCAATCTGACCCTATTCCAATCGTGGGTGGAATATGTGATTCCTTTGGCGGGATGGGGCACGGCGTTTGGGATGATGCTGATTACAGGTGAGTTCGTCAAGGGGATGAGTAGCCTTTGTCTGCTGTTGGCGGCGAATGGGGTTTGTATCTACTATATCATTCGGTGCAATGCCGATTATTATGAAGATGTTTTGGGCGTGACGGAGCAAGTCTTCACCAAAGCACAGGCGGCCAAGGAAGGACGGGTGGTCAATCAGAAAAAAAAGCCCATGAAATTGAAGGAGACCGGCATAGGAAAAGGTTGGGGCGCCAACGCGATCTATCAACGCCACCGGCTAGAGCAGCGGAGAAAAGGAAAAGGGTTACTGGATATGAAGACGCTGGGATTGACCGCCCTTGTTGGTTTCGTGGCGTATCTTTCAAAAGGTTCAGACATGGGATTGTTTTCGGCGTTTCTTTCCTCTACCTTTTTATTATTTTTTATCAGTGCCGTGGGACCTTTCAATATGGAGCTTTTGAAGCCCTATATCTTTTTGATACCGGAGCCGCCATTTCGCAAGCTTCTATATGGAATCGGGATGGATATTCAAAAAAGCGCGATCGATGGTGTTCTCGCTTTTGGAATTGGGACATTGCTCATCGCGGGCTCTCCATTTGATGCAATAGTCTGCATTCTCAGTTTTGTTGCAGTAAACTTGTTATTCCTTGGGGTCAATCTGCTCATCGATAAGATTTTGGCTGGCAACGGAGGGGCCGTGATGCAGCTATTTTTATATTTTTTGTTTCTGGCGCTGCTTCTGGCTCCAGGGATTGTTCTTGGAATTCTTGTTGGAATGGCCGCGCAACTTTATACCGTGGGTATTTTGATGTTTGGCCTGATTAGCGGGGGGCTAGGCTTTCTCGTTCTGTACCTTTGCCGCAATGTTCTGCACAATATGGAGATTGCCAGTCCTCAGACATAAGGTCTGACGGTTAGCAGCTATCAGAGAGAGGTACTATCTTTTGCGCTAAATGCCAAGTCCTGTCGCTTTTCTTCGGAGAAGTAGAGGGCCTGGCATTATTTTTTGGAATTGCCCACGCCGGTGAAGAGGAGTAGGCGTGCATAAGGAATGGAGTTTGGAAGGCAAAGGAACAAGGCAGAGGCTTGGCCTACGAAAAATGTACGCCGGTGAAGAGGGGTAAGAGTGGAGTGGGTGTGCATAAGGAATGGAGTTGGGGAGGAAAAGGGACAAGGCAGAGGCCTGGCCTACGAAAAATGCACGCCGGTGAAGAGAGGCAAGAGCGGAGTGGGCGTGCAAAAGTAGTGGAGATGGGGAGGAAAAAGGGCAAAGTGTAGGCCCGACCTACGGAAAATGTACGCCGGTGAAGAGTGATAAGAGTGGAATTAGCGTGTATAAGGAGTGGAGTTGAGAAGAAAAAGGAACAAGGCAGAGGCTTGGCCTACGAAAAATGCACGCCGGTGAAGAGAGGCAAGAGCGAAGTGGGCGTGCAAAGGAGTGGAGATGGGGAGGAAAAAGGGACAAGGCAGAGGCCTGGCCTACGAAAAATGCACGCTGGTGAAGAGAGGCAAGAACGGAATAGGCGTGCAAAAGGAGTGGAGTTGGAAAGAAAAAGGGACAAGGCAGAGGCTTGGCCTACGAAAAATGTACGCCGGTAAAGGGAATAAAGAGAGAACCCGGCGTATAAAAGGAGTGGAGCTGGGGAGGAAAAGGGACAAGGCAGAGGTCCACCTACGAAAAATGCACGCCGGTGAGGAGAGGCGATAGCGGAGTAGGCGTGTAAAAGAAGTGGAGCTGGAAAGAAAAAAGGATAAGGCAGAGGCCCGACCTACGGAAAATGCACGCCGGTAGGGATGCATGGTGCGAATCCACAACATACTCCTTCCACACCGCGTGATACCTCCCTCCACACATCAGCGGAGTTACAAAGGATTTTCCCAATGACAAATGGCGGTAAAGCCTGTATTCCAAGCTAAACCGCCATTTGCTGAGATATGAAAGGTTAAATCAAAACTCTATTATTTTTTTTCTGGAAATATCTTGCCCAATATCTTTATAATCACAAAGAAGAGTGCAAGGGCGACAAAGGTTCCGGCTAATCCATACGCCATTAACAGAAGACCGAGTTGAATTTCATTCATGTGTATCCCCTCCTTATAGCATGTTTAAAAGCATGGGCACCAAAGTAAGCACCATGCTGCCTGCGACGATGGAGCCGAGTTGACCAGCCACATTCGCGCTGACAGCTTGCATGAGAATAAAGTTTTCAGGGTCCTCCTCCTTTGCCATTTTTTGGACAATGCGGGCCGACATGGGGAAGGCAGAAATGCCAGCGGCTCCCACCATGGGGTTGATCTTTTTCTTGCTGAACAGATTCAAAATCTTCACGAAGAACACTCCGCCAGCGGTATCGAAAACGAAAGCCAGCAATCCCATAGCCATGATGAGGAGCACAGCGGGAGTCAAGATCTGTTCATAGTACATGGTAGAGCCGATAGTGATACCTAAGAGAAGCGTGACCAGATTGGCCAACTCATTCTGAGCGGATTGGGACAGCCGTTGCAGCACACCGCATTCCCGCAGCAGATTTCCGAACATCAGGGTGCCGACGAGCGGTACGCTTGTGGGTGCGATGATGCCTGCGGCGACGGTGATAGCAATGGGAAAGATAATGAGAACTTTCTTTGAGACCCGCTCTTCTTTCAATTCCATACGGATCATCCGCTCTTTTTTCGTTGTGGTCAATTTAATGATGGGAGGCTGGATAATCGGGACGAGAGACATGTACGAGTAGGCCGCCACCGAGATGGCGCCCAGGAATTGCGGGGCAAAGCGAGCGGCAACATAGATGGAGGTTGGACCGTCCGCAGCGCCAATGATTCCAATGGAAGCAGCCGCCTTCAAGTCAAAGCCAAGGGATGGGAACGCCTTGCCGAGAAGAAGAGCCAACAAAATCGTGAAGAAAATGCCAAACTGCGCGGCGGCGCCGCAGAAGATCAATTTCGGATTTTTAAGAAGCGGAGAAAAATCAATCATCGCGCCGACGGCGATAAAAATCAGGCAAGGAAATAATTCTGTGAGAATGCCAGAGTTATACAGGACTTGCATGAGGCCGGGCTCTACCTTAAACGCCTGTCCATTTTCGACGATGTAGTGCAGATTTTCCGTAAAATACGTGGTCAATTCAGGATTGGTTGCTAATAAATCTGTTACCGTCTGGTCGAGAAGGGGATCCGCCTGCCATATGCTGCGCAGGGGGAGATTGACGATGATACAGCCAAATCCAATGGGTAAAAGTAAGGTTGGTTCGTATTCTTTCTTAATGGCGAGGTAGATCAAGATGCCGCCGATGGCGTACATAATTAAGAACTGTGGCTTGAACTCCGTAAAGCCATTAAAAAGCTGAGCTAATTGCCCCATTTCATGTCCTCCTTGTGTATGGGCTTTAAAATTTTGAGAAGGGATCAACATAAAAATAGACTTATAGCCTGCGCTATAAGTCTTGCTTCTACATCGGGAACAGGCCGGGATACCATCCGTCTTGACGACCAGTTCCAACAGCGTATGCTGCCAGCTACTCCCTTATATGGTTCCATTATACTGAAGATTTTATGAATTTGCAACTCTTTTTTTATAGAAGCGCATACGGCAGACCTTTTAGCAACATATGCAAATTTTAAATAGGACGCAGCAATTTGTCCACTTGACGATCCAAAAGGGCGTATGGTACAATTCGATAAAATTTAGGAAGAACCATTGCCTTGACAGGCCAAAGGAGGATACATGAATCAAGATATCGCAATATTGCGGGAATTAGCCCGGCAGGTTCGTGAGATTGCGGAAAAACCAGTCCAAGAAGAAAGGCGAATTGCCTGGAGCAAACATAACAGTTTCCAGGGCGATCGGCCATTGATTTATATACGTGCCTATGCCTTTGACGAGATTTTTGACGAATCCAAACTTCAGTGTCAGGACCCGTTTTTCCGGCAGTACGAGAAAAAGATGTATGATACGATCTACCGGGATCAATTTGGCGATGACTACATTATTGAGCCGTGGATTACCGTGGGCAGTATCTATAAACCGCCGGTGGAGTACCGGTGGGGACTGCCGGTAACACTTGGAGAGAAACCGGCCTCCGGAGGCGCGGCAGCCTACGCGCCAAGCTTGGAGGATGAAGAGGATTTTGAGAAGCTGACAGTGCCCACACATTGTATTGACGAGGAAAAGACGAGAGAGCAGTATGAAAAGCTGGGCGATGCCATCAACGATATTTTAACCGTCAATCTGGACAGAGGCCCCATGCTTTTCATGTGGACGGGGGATATCGCCACCGACTTAGCCAAACTGCGGGGGCTTGAACAGATTATGTGGGATGCCTACGACCGGCCTGAATTTTTGCATAAGCTGGCTTCCTTTATGTCGAAGGCAATAATAAAAGTTCACCGTGAGGCGGTGGAGCAGGGAGATCTAGGGCTAGCCAATTCTGAGAATCAGTGCATTCCCTATGCCTTGGAAGTCAAGAGGCCAAAGGCCAACGCATATGGCGCGAAACCAAAAGACATCTGGGGATATATGGCGGCGCAGGAGTTCACCACGTTCAGCGCGGAAATGTTCGATGAGTTCATGCTGCAATATCAGATTCCCATATTGGAGGAATACGGATTGGCGGCATACGGCTGCTGTGAGGATTTGACTGGTAAAATACCGTATTTAAAGAAAATAAAGAACCTGCGCCGAATTGCGGTCAGTCCCTTTGCCAATGTCAAACGATGTGCAGAGCAAATCGGATCGGACTATATCGTTTCGTATCGCCCCAATCCATCCAGCATGGTTGCCACGGGCATCGATGAAGAGTATATCCGAAAGGAAATGCGAACGCAGTTTGACGTATTGAAACAGAATCACTGCAAGTTTGATATAACCTTGAAAGATGTGGAGACAGTGAATCGGGACCCGGGCGCCGTTACGCGATGGGTGTCCATTGTGAGAAGCGAAATCGAAGCCTTCTCCTTCTAACGGTCCCACAGCCCTCGCTTCGCCAGAATTTCCATAACGGCTTGATGAATTGCCTCCGGCGATTTCATTCGGCCGTTTTCTTGACAATCCAAAAGCTCCATAGAGTCATACATCGCGGCGAATTCGCGGTAGAGCGATCGCGCATCGGTTAAGATAGACGAGGATTTTTCATATACATCGGCGCTGTCCCCCGTGTAGCCGCGATACCCTTTCGCAGCCACATTTTGAGCGGAAAGAGCCGGCGAAACGTCAAAGATGAGGTAGAGATCCGGGACAGGAAGCTGAAATTCCACTTCCTCCATATGGAAGACCCACTTGGCAAATTCAAGCGGATGGCGGTCTGTGCAGCGGCTACCCT
>CAUFVC010000139.1:0-6038 GCA_959029275.1 uncultured Eubacteriales bacterium
ACTCCAGGCCCCCTCTCCTCGGTCCGCCGCCGATCCGCCGGCGCCACCAGAGGATCAGCTCCCTGCGGTCCAAAGCCTGCAAGGGATCGCCCTTTGGCGCTTGCGACAGCCTCTCTGCGATCTTCCCAATCTGCGCGGCCGCCGCCGAATCCGGCTCCGCTTCCCAGACCGTGTACCCTTCCCCGGCAAGCCGGTGAATCTCCCCGTCACAGTGAAGCACGTCCAGAATCTCCACCCCTGTCTGCCCGCCATAGTCTGTCAAAATGTCCACGGCCCCCCTGTCGCCTGCGCCGCTGACCAGCAGGCGAACGGGAAATTCCCGACAACCCCGGATTTTCAGTATGGCTGTCAGAATGCTGTTGGCGGTGGAAAGGGACGGGTAGGTACTGTTGGTTACGATGATACTCTCCTGCATCGTTCCGTCCCGCAAAGGAAGACTATATCCCGTACAGGGAATATCCCCTGACACATCGTACAAAACAAAATCGAGCCCTAACTGCTCCTCAATCCGCTGCTCCCGCAGAATCTCATCCGCAATGCTGACGCTCCGCGCCTGGCAGCCACAGCCGGATGCGATACCGCCTAGCTCCAGGCAGTAGACGCCGCAGGGGCTCTCTGCGATATACTCCTTTGCCGAAACGGTATATTGCTCCCGGTAATCCTCCATCATGGCGGGCATCTCCTGCCCCTTCATGAGCAGATTCGTCGATGTCATGCCGCAGTCGTTGCCGACCTGCAAGACCCCATATCCCATCCGGGCCAACGCCTCGCTGAGGTTGGAGAGGATCACGGATTTTCCTATGCCGCTTTTGCCTGAAAAACAGATTCGTCTCGCCATGCTGTCCCTCCAAATTTTTGATTGTCTGTCATAGGCCGCTACGTTCTGGAATAGGATGATACCAGACTTTCGAAAGCAGGATGCCCTATGCGAAAAAACTCATTTCTCACTGGAACCCTGATCCTTGTGGCCGCTGGACTCATCTCCCGGCTCCTCGGATTTCTGTACCGCATCTACATATCCAATATTATGGGATCGGAGGGCATGGGACTTTTTCAGCTCATCTCTCCGGTCTATTTCCTTGCGTATACCTTCTGTGCCTCCGGCATCTATCTCGCCATATCCAAACTGGTGGCCGCTGAAAAGGCCAACCGAAACGACCGCAACATGTCCCGGATTCTCTTGGCCGGCTGCTCTATGGCCGTCCTCTCCAGCCTGATCTTCGTGGCGCTTCTGATAACCCAGGCGGATTTTATCGCCGTTCACTTTCTCCACGACAGCCGCACCGCCTCATCTGTTCGGATCGTCAGCCTGGCCCTTCCCTTCTGCGTGACCTCTTCCTGTATTAAAGCCTATTTTTATGGAATTCAAAAAATGACCGTCCCCGCCATCGACCAGGTCCTCGAGCAGGTGTCGAGAATGCTGGTCATCTTTTTTATCGCGCCGCTCATGGTCCCCAAAGGGCTGGAAGCTATGTGTAAGATGGCTGTCATCGGAACCGTGGCCGGCGATTTCACATCCTGTCTATACGCCTCCTGCGCCTATTCCTGGGAGCGCAAAAAAAGTCGCGCCACCGCCATGGAGGGGCAGCGCAAGACAACCTTTGCCATCATAACGGCGCTGCTGGCTATGGCGGTTCCACTGACAGCGAACCGGGCCATCTCCCAGATTCTATCCAGCTTTGAAAATATTATGATCCCTTCGGCCCTAAAGCGGTATGGCCTGGACGCATCCCAAGCTCTCAGCCTCTTCGGGGAGTTCAGCGGTATGGCCATGCCCATCATCACATTCCCCTCGCTGCTGACCAACGCCCTGTCCATGAATCTCCTTCCCATGGTGGCCCAGGCCCAGGCTGTATCCAACAACCACCGGATTCAATCTGCGATCTCCAAGTCTCTGCGCTTTACCTTTTTGATCGCCTTCTTGTTTACGGCGCTCTTCGCCGCGCTGGGACGTCCCCTCGGCCTCTTTCTCTATCACCAGCCTACTGTGGGCAGCCTTCTGTTCATTCTGTCGTTTTTATGTCCCTTCCTCTATCTTCAATCCACCCTCGGCGGCCTGCTCAACGGATTGGGACTCCACAATTACTCCTTCCTCCACAATCTCATCAGCGATGCCCTGCGGATCCTGATCCTTCTATACTTCGTGCCTCAGTATGGCTTCAACGCCTTTATCGCCGGCATGTTTATCAGCAGCGCCCTCGCGTCCGTCCTCAATCTGCGCAAACTCCTATCCACCGCCGGTATGCGCCTGTCCTTCAGCCAAATTTTCTTCAAACCGCTATTATCCGCGGCCGCCGCCATCCTCGTCAGCGTCTTTCTGGGCAGCCATTTCATCTATCCGCATTTTTCTCTGCCCATCTCCATACTGCTGCTGGGACTTATCTGCTCGCTGCTCTACATCCTCGGCGTTCTGGGCACATCGGCCCTCACTAAAAATGATATGCAGGAGATTAAAAAAATGATCCGCTAAAATTCGTATGGGGTCTCCTGATACACGTAATAATTGAGCCAGTTGGAAAATAGGAGATTGGCGTGGCTCCGCCATGTCTTGATAGGGGTTCTGTGGCAGTCGTCATCGGGAAAATAATTCTTGGGCATGGCGATGGGCAGGCCCTTGTCCAGATCTCGGAAATACTCATCCTTAAGGGTATACGAATCGTATTCGGAATGTCCTGTCACGAAGATCCGCCTTCCGTCCAGAGATGAGGCCAGATACAGGCCCGCCTCCTGGGATGTGCAGAGTACAAGCAGCTCCGGGTGTTTTTCCATCTCGTCCAGCGGCGTGTAGGTGTGTCTCGAGTGGGGCGCTAAAAATTCATCGTCAAACCCTCGGATCAGGTTGAAATTTTCGTGAATCCTTCTGTGGCGAAAGACTCCAAACATCTTTTCCGGCAGCGGCCTCTTGGGGATGCCGTAGTGATAATACAGGCCGGCCTGGGCTCCCCAGCAGATGTGAAGGGTTGACGTAACGTGAGTCTTCGTCCACTCCATGATCTCGCAGAGCTCCGGCCAGTACGCCACATCCTCGAATTCCATCATTTCCACAGGCGCGCCGGTGATAATCATGCCGTCAAACTTTTGATCCTTCACCTCGTCAAAGGTTTTATAGAAGGTCAGGAGGTATTCTTTCGACGTATTCTTGGCCTCATAGGATGAGATGGCCAGCAGGGTAACCTCCACCTGCAAAGGCGAATTGGCGATGAGCTTGAGGAGCTGCACTTCCGTCTGCTGTTTCAGGGGCATCAAATTTAGAATTGCAATGCGCAGTTCACGGATATCCTGGTGGATCGCCCGTTCCTCCGGCATGATGAAAATCTGTTCCTTCATCAGGATCTGGGCGGCCGGCAGGTTATTTGGCACTTTAATAGGCATGGTATTGCATCCTTTCTGTGGAGTAAGATGGAAAACCCCTTGCCGCTAACAAGGGATCGTCCACTCCATATTTAGAACATCGGGATTACGGCTCCGCCGTATGTGGTTTCAATAAATTCTCGGACTTCATCGCTCTCCACCGCTTTGATCAGCGCCTGGATCTTGTCGGAATTCTCTGTGCCGCTGTACACCGCGATGACGTTGGTATACTGTTTGGCGAGATCGGAGCTGCGATCCTCCTGCACTCCCTCCAACATATAGGAGATCACATCCCCTGACAGCGCATAATTGGAATTGATCACGGCTAAGGCCACATCGTCTAAGGCTCGGGGCAGCTGTTCAGCCGCCAACTCGGAAAATTCGAGATTTTTCGGATTCTCCACGATATCCAGCGGGGTGGCTTCCAGCCCAACTCCCTCCTTTAGCTTGATCAGCCCCTGGGCCTCAAGCAGATTCAGGGCTCTGGCCTCGTTGGTTGTATCGTTGGGGATTGCCACCGTGTCGCCCTCCTTGAGCTCATCCAGCTTGGATATGGACTTGGAGTAGGCGCTCATGGGCTCAAAATGGATGTACGCAGCCGCGATGAGCTTACCATTCTTTTTGTCATTGAAATCCTGCATGTAGGGTTCATGTTGGAAGTAATTGGCGTCCAATTCCTTGTTGTTCAGAGATTCATTGGGCAGCACGTAGTCTGAGAATTCCACGATCTCAAGGGTGTAGCCCTCCTTCTCCAGCAAAGGTCTGGCAGCTTCCAGTATCTCCGCGTGGGGAGACGCCGTGGCCCCGATCTTAATTGTCTTGTCTTCTTTCTTGGCGCCGCAGGCCGACAAGCTGACGGCTAACAGCAGCGCAAGTGCAAGATAGCATATTTTCTTCATAGTAAAATCCTCCTCTATTTATTTCGTTTATCAATCACCCTCGCAAGGGTGTTAAACGCAAACTGAATCAACGCCACGATGATGACCAACAGAACGACGGTTATCCACATGACGTCGCCCTGATACCGCTGATAGCCGTAGCGGATGGCGATATCCCCCAGTCCTCTCCCGCCGACGGCCCCCGCCATGGCCGAATATCCCACAAGCGTGATGGCCGTGATGGAAACCCCGCGGATAATGGACGGAACGGCTTCCGGAAGGCACACGTGCAGAATGATTTGCAGGTCGGAGGCCCCCATGGCCTTGGCCGCCTCAATCACGCCACGGTCCAGTTCCTCCAGGGAGCTCTCCACCATCCGGGCCACAAAGGGAATCGCCGCCACGATCAGCGGCACAATGGCCGCCGTCGGTCCAATGGCCGTCCCTACGATCAGCCGCGTGAAGGGAATGAGGGCTACGATAAGGATAATAAAGGGAATCGACCGGCCGATATTGACGATCCAGGACAGAACCGTATTCAGCCCCCGATTGGGCCGCAGATTGCCCTTCTGCGTTATGTAGACCCAGACGCCAAGGGGCAGCCCAAACAAATAGGAGAAGAGGGTGGACATGACCGTCATGTAGAGAGTCTCCAGAGTTCCCTTTGCAAGCATGGGAATATAGTCAACCATGATATCCACCTCCCAACCCTAGCAGGCGTCTCGTGGCCTCCGCCTTGGGATTCGCCATGATCTCGCTGGTATCCCCCTGCTCCGCCACACGGCTTAAATCCAGAACTGCCGTCTTGTTGCACACTTGCTCCACCACGCCGATCTCATGGGTAATGATGACGATGGTAATGCCCATCCGCTTGTTCAAATCCTGTAGGAGCTCTAGGATGGAGGCCGTCGTAAAGCTATCCAGGGCGCTGGTCGGCTCGTCCAGAAGCAATAGCTCTGGATTGGGCGCCAACGCTCTGGCAATGGCGACCCGCTGTTTCTGGCCGCCCGAGAGCTGAGAGGGATACGCCCCCTCCCGGTCACCCAAGCCCACCACTTTCAGCAGCTCCTGCGCCCTCTCACGCCTCTGTGCTTTGGGCGTTTTGGAAAGCCGCAGTGGAAATTCTACATTCTCACGGACCGTCTTTTGCATCAACAGATTATAGCCCTGGAAGACAATCCCCAGCTTTTTTCGCTGCTCTTTCTGTTGCGCCTGTGTAAATGTTGACACATCCCGCCCCTGGATCCAGACCTTGCCGCTGGTGGGCTGCTCCAGCATCCCGATCAGGCGCAAAAGCGTGCTCTTTCCCGCCCCGCTCATCCCGATAATGCCGAATATATCGCCTTTCCCCACATGGATCGAGACATCCTGCAAGGCTTCCTGCCTGCCGTTTTTGCTCTCGTACACTTTCGTCAGGCCCTCTGTACGAATCATGGCTCCACATCCTTTCCGGAAAATAAAAAACTCCCATCCCCTGTCACAGCCGAGGACGAGAGCGAACGCTTCGTGTTACCACCTTGGATTCGCGCCTGCCTCACAGCAGACGCCTCATCAGGTACGATCCGGCGGGACACACAGACGCCGGCTTATACCCTACCGCTATAACGGGCGGACCCGTCGCCGTCTCAACCCAAAAGTCTCAACCGCGCTGCTCAGAGGCCATCTTCACCACTGCCGTGCCTGCTCCCTCTCACCGCCTTGGAAGCTCTCTGTCAGGCCGTCTCAGTGCCTACTCTTCTCTTCATTGCATCGTTTTGTAGAATCCATTATACCAGCCATATGGGCGTTTGTCAAGTTTCGGACTCTGCA
>CAUFVC010000140.1:0-6001 GCA_959029275.1 uncultured Eubacteriales bacterium
CCCGGTTCATAATAAACGTAAACACCACCAGGACGATGATCATCGTGATCAACATCGGAAGAAATTCCGACAAAAATCCATCCGCCTTTACGGCCTTGACGTAGAGGGGCACGTCGGGATACGTCTCCCTCATAAACTCGCGAAAGCTCTCCACATCGGATATATACAGGCTTCGCACGGCCCCATTATCTTTTGTGGAATCGGTGGCCTTATACACAATGGTCGCGTTTCCCATCCCGGCGGTCCCGACCTTGATGGGCTCCACCTGAATCCTGTCAATCTGTCCGCTCTCCAGATCGGCGTAAAATTTGTCGTCGGTCAGCCGCTCTGTCCCGCTCAGGCCAAAATCAAAGTTGCCCATGATTAAGACCAGTACCAACATCAGAATAATAAAGACATATATTCCTATTCCTTTAAAGCCATCTTTCAATCTCGCATCCTCCTCTCTGAACTCGGATCGCCCAGCTGCCTATTCCACATAGGCTATATAAGGCAGGTTCCGGTAATGCTGCTCATAATCCAGGCCATAGCCCAGAACGAATTTATCTTCGATCACAAACCCTGTGTAGTCCGCTTCCACCGGGACCACCCGCGTATGGGGCTTATCCAGGAGTGTGCAGATCTTGACGGACGCCGGATTTCGGTCGGCCAGCAAATTCTTCAGGTATTGCAGAGTTCTCCCTGTATCCATGATATCTTCCACGATCAGCACGTGCTGGTTTTCAACGGAATTGTCCAAATCTTTCATGATCTTGACAATGCCGGTGGAAACCTGCTGATTCCCATAGCTTGACACCGACATGAAATCCATTGTCATGGGGATCCGGATATACTTTGCCAGATCCGTCATAAACATGACGCCGCCCTTAAGAACACAGATCATTGCCAGCTCTTTTCCCTGATAGTCCTGATTGATCTGCTCCGCCAACTGCCGAATCCGGTTTTGAAGCGACGCCTCGTCAATCATGACATGAATTCTGGACTCATCCATCCTTGTTCCTCCTCAAATGTAGGCTGGAAATTCTGCATCGATCTCCAGTACCCGCTTTGTCTCTTCCCCTATCTTGCAGGCGTCGCTGAGCCTATATCCTATGATCCACAGGACATGAGGGCCATCCGCCAGCAGCGGAATCCTATCCCGTTCCGGCCGCGGAATCTTCTCATCAATAAAATAATCCTGTAGCTTTTTCCGCCCGCCCGCCGCTGAGATATAATCGCCGGGTCTCCTTGTGCGCACCTGTAAGGTATCTTTTATTGTATCATAATCTATCCATTTCGTATACAATTTTTCACAAATATTCGTATTTTTTATACTTTCCACAAATCGAAACCTAATTTTCAACTTGTTCTCCGGCACCTCGATCTCACAGGGAATCCTCCCGACAGGATATGCCCAGCCGCCCTCCCGGTCTCTCGATTCCTGATAACATTGGAGTATATCATAGCTCCTCTCCAGAGTCAATCCCCCGGGCAAATTAATCTTTGATCCCGACGGCTTGCCGGCCATCTCCAAAATGGCCTGTATATGGCAGAACCCCATGTCCCGCCCATGGCCCACATCCTCTAAAAATAACCGCGCCACACGGCTGGCAAGCGCCGGCGGAAGCTTTGCCATCTCCGGAAGATGTACTCCCTTCTCCCGTTTGAGGCGCTCATATTGGGCCTTCGCCATGGAGGATAAAAGCTCCTCATCCTGCTGCAACATGGCGGCTGTTTGGGACGCCGACTCACAGAAGTTGGGATTCCACCGCTCCTCGATCATGCAGACCAATTGATGCCGGATTCCATTTCGGGTAAACTCCACATCCTGATTGGTCTCATCCTCCACCCATTGCAGGCCATGGTCCTGCATATAGCCGAGTATCTCGCTTTTTGAGCAGCAGAGGAGAGGACGGATGACGCATCCATTCTTCGGAAGCATCCCCGCAAGCCCTTTTGTCCCGCTGCCGCGTATTAAATTCATCAAGACCGTCTCTGCCTGATCTTGCATATGATGGGCCAGCGCTGTCTTCTGCGCGCCGCTCTCGGCAAAGGCTTCATAGCGAAGCTGCCGCGCCGCCGCCTCAACCCCTCTGCGATCGCGCTGTAGCCTGGACATCACATCCACGGATACGATCCGACAGGGGATACCCCACTCCTGACAGAGCTCAGAGGTAAAGACTTCATCCCTGTGAGCGGTGGAGCGCAGATTGTGGTTGACATGGACCGCCTCCAGCTCGAACTGCAAATCCGACCGCAGTTGGGACAGCACATGGAGCAGGCATACGGAATCCGCTCCCCCGGAAACCCCAACCTGTACGGTTTCGCCTGGCTCTATCAAATGTTGGTGCAAAATATAGTCTCGAATTTTTGTAAGCATGAAAGACGTTCCCTTCTATCCCCGCCATTTTCTATGGTCCATCATACCACAGTCCCCGCCGGAAATCCACAGAAATTTACAAGATGGGGGTGTAAAAAGGCGGCTATGCCTCTACCGCTCTCGCATAACCGCCGTTAAGATTGTAATATCATCTAGCTTTCCGCTCCGCTGCCCCGTATACTGTCTGAGGGTCGCCTGAATTCCGTCTGCCAGCCGCTGCGGATCCTCCTCCTCACTGGCCAGAAGCCACCGTTTTAGCACGAGCTCCGCCTCACGGCTATTGGGCGTCTGATCGAGAACCCCGTCCGATATCATGACCAAAACATCCCCCGGCTGTAGATCCTCCTCATACACTTCCACGTCCACATTTTCCATGATCCCAATGGGCAGCATATCCGAGCGATAGATCCGAACCCGGTCTTGACTTTTTAGGAACGTAACAGCGCCGCCGGATTTTGCAAGGTGCATGTGTCCGCTGATAAGATCGATCAGGCCCAAGTCCAGCGTTGTGAACGTCTCGTCCCGGCTGTGCAGAACTAAGACGGAATTGAGAAGCCGTATGGCATCCACTTCCTCCATGCCCATATTCAACAATTTCTCTAGAAGCTCCAGAGCCAAGGCGCTTTCTTCCTTTGCTTCCTCTCCCGTTCCCATGCCATCGCTCAGCGCTACGAGATAGCGGCCATACCGAAGTGGACCGCACACATAGCTGTCCCCATTGACCTCCATCTTTCCAATGCTGACAAGGCCACAAGCAATTTTATAGACAAGCCTCTCCTGCAATCTCCACTTCCAGAGCCCCTTGCCGCTTGGACGAATCTCCACGATCTCCATCTCGCGCTCCGCTAAATGGGAAATCAGGCGCTGCACCTCTCCCCTCCGCTTTCCCCCCAGTTCCTGCTCTAAGCTCAGGGCGATATCCATTCGATCATGATAGGTGTCGAAAAGCGCCGATACCTCCGACACCCTGATTCCGCGGCGCATGAGCTCATCCTCAATTCTGTGCTCCAGCCTGGCGTCACAGTGGAGCTGTCGCGTCATATATTGCTCCATTGACCGCATCTGTTTAGATATTTCTCTCAGCTGATCCTGGGCTAGATTGACACTTTTTCCTAAACGATTTTCCCAGCTCAAGTTCAAGCGGTACACCTCAAAGTGGCGGTTCACCATTCGAACAAATTCTTCGCCTTTTTTGCAAAATTGTAGAAACTCAGGCGATACGTCGCCCCGCTCGATTTTCCCCTTCGTCTGGGCTGCGTTCACAACGTCAAAAATCGTCTGATAGGTGCCGTAAAAATTGCTTCCCCAGCAATATGCGTGGTGTTCGCACTCCTGACAAGTCCGCCTCGCAATATCCTCAAACAGCTGGGCCATATCTTTCTCCGTCAGCGCCCTTTGCTCCGCTTCTCCCAGGGCTGCGGCAACCATGTCGAAGGTCTCCGCCGTATCCCTCATCTGCCGGCTGATATAGCGCTGGATACGGCGCGCCTGTCCCGCCTCCTCCTTTCTCCTGCTCCTGAGGCGTCCCCGCGCAGGCAATAGCCTGTCCGGCAGCAGAAAAAACACAGCGCCTCCCGCCGCCAGCGCCAACACTTCCGTCGTGACGTAGCCATTTCCCATAAACAGCAATAAAAACAGCAGACCGCCCGCGAAGGAGGCGACAAAGGCGCTCACCTTTCCCAATTCCCGAAAGATACCGCACAGCAAAACTTCCAGGCAACATACCATCATGATGCTCTCGCCGCCGGCTCCGCAAAGCCGCAAAATCACCATGGCCGGCACACTGAATAATAGACCGCCGGCCGCTCCGTATCCATAGGCAAAGAATAGGGAGCAGAAAACCAACGCCGTCTGATAGAGGGAAAACATCCCCCAACGAAAGGGCGCGATGGCCGCCAGGAGCGTGCCGAGGGTCACGGACATACCTCCCAGCCGCTCTTCCGATAGCCGCCCTCGAAAGCTTCCCTCCTCAAAAAGCTCGCTAAAACAGCGCTCGTACAGTATGGTAAATCCATAAAAAATAGCTGTCTCCAGCAAAACCATCACAAAGCTGTAGCTCTTTATAATGCCGGTCAGATTGAGCAGAATCGTAGAGAGAGGCAGAACGGCGGAATACCCTGCGCTCCGCAGCGCAAACGACTTGCCGGCGGTAGCCGGCATAACGTCCCACACAAAATCCGCGACTAACAGCAAAAGCAAAAATGCGCCATATTTCCACCGCAGCGACGGCATGTCCAATAAAAAGAGACCACAGCCTGCCATGAAGGCGCTGATAAATCCGCACCGCTTTCGCTTCATCATGGCGCAAACATACGCCGGCCCAATGACATAGAGATTGACAAAAACCGGCAGCCTCACCAGGAACAGAGCCGGAACCGCCAGCGCTATATCCATCCAAAGGGTTTTATTTATATACGAATGCAGTTTTTTACCCGCGCTTACTCTCGATAGGTTAACATGTATGTCAGCATTAGAACTTTGCATGGTATCCCTCCTATGTTCCAGGCTTTTTCATTCGAAAGGTTCCTCTATTATACCCCATGCAAAGTTGAAATTTTGTCAGTTCTTGGCAGCAAAATGGTAAAATTTTCCTATTTATTTCTACAAAATAAGCCGCATCATGACATTCGGTCATGACACGGCTTATTCCCCGAATACGTACAGGCGCTCACCCGGTTTGATCAGATTGAACTTCTCCCGGGCCAACTGCTCTTTGTACTCGTCGGACTGGTAATACTCCTGCATCGTCTTTTCATCCAACTGTCTCTCTTTCTCATCCTGTATCTGCTGCTCCAGCGCAGTGATCGATTCGTCCAGCCTGGCCGATTCGGCGGACAAGGACTGTAGCTTGAACAGACATACGCCACTGAATACCACAAAAAAGAGCAAGAAAAACATTCTGCGGATAACCCGTATACCCCAGTTTTCTTTTATTGGATGATCCTCGGAGTACACCTTCGGCCTGCTCACCTTGCGTCTCAAAAGACTCTTTCTCTTTTTGTGCGCCATCGGCTGCCTCCTGATATTGGACTTATTCTTTTATTGTACTCCTTCTGCGGGGGATCGTCAATGCGTTTTTTTCTTTTTCCTGAATATTTTTTTGATTTTCTGGATCACCTTTCCAATCCCTCTCCACGGCAGCGCCAAGATTTTGACCAGCGTCCGCAGCAGAGCCGACAATCCCTTCACGATAAATCGACTCAGGGTACAGCCGTACAGCAGTGTGCCAAGCCCCAAACCTAGCAGACAGAATCCCCTGATCTCACCGTAATTGCTGGAAAACATGAGCCAGTAGCTGGCCGCCCCCACGCCGAGCCAGAATACAATATCCTCCAGCTGAATAAGAAACAGCGCATGTGGCACAGCGCGGCGGAAAGCCCGCAGTGTATCGTACACGGCGGCAAAAAGGATTCCAAACAATACCGTATACAGAAATAACCACGTCTGCTGAGCAATCATACTCGCTCCTACCCTTTAAAGAGCTTATTCATCAGGCCGCCGCCTTTGCCCTTGGGCGCCGCCTTCTGGGAATCGTCATAAAAAATTTCACCGATATCGCCCTCCAGGGCTATCTGTCCTTTGTCCAGACTCAGGTTGCTCATATGCAGATCCACCCCGCGTATGCTCCATACCCCCTGGGAC
>CAUFVC010000141.1:0-5993 GCA_959029275.1 uncultured Eubacteriales bacterium
AGAGATGGATCAGGGCGGCTCTCTTCGCCGTGCGGTTGGCCCCAGCGGCTGACAGAATGGCGGTTACGCATGTTCCAATGTTCTGCCCAAGAATAATATACACCGCTGCATTCCAGGGAACAAGCCCCAGGCTGGCGACGGATTGCAAAATTCCCACGGACGCAGAACTGCTCTGGATGACGGCGGTGACGATTAACCCAACCAGGATTCCGAGAATCGGGTTGGCGCCCATCGTCTGGAATGCATCCCTGAAGATCTGGGATCCCTGAAATGGCTTCATGGTGTTGGACATGAGCTCTAACCCCATGAACAGAAGGCCAAACCCGATAATAATCTCACCGGCCTGTTTCTTGCGGTCATTTCCAAAAACAAACATCATAGCGCCAATCCCGGCAGCCAGCGGCGCCAGCGTGCTGGGCTTTAGAAAGCTTGCCCACTCACCGAGGGATACGATCCATGAAGTGATGGTCGTTCCAATATTCGCGCCCATGATCACGCCTGTTGCCTGAAGAAGATTGATCAGCCCAGCGTTGACAAAGCCTACGACCATAACAGTGGTGGCGGAACTGCTCTGAATAATGGCCGTCACTAAAGCGCCCACGGCGACGCCCAGGAAACGATTGGTCGTCAGAATGCTGAGAAGCTTTTTCATCTTGCTGCCGGCCGATTTCTGCAAACCGTCCGCCATAATATTCATTCCGTACAAAAATAATCCTAATCCGCCTAATAAACCGATAATCGTCAGCACTAGCGTTGACATGTCTTTCATCGTAATCTCCATTCCGGGGGCGCAGCGACGGGGCGAACTTCTCCCGTGAGAGCCATCTGTAGCGCTCCGGCATCGATTGTTCTGCGTCCTCGCTTCAAATTTTTAGGTTTAAAGAACATGCGACAAAATCTCTGCACACTTTCTATATTTTACCGTATTTTACCCATGAGGGCAAGTGCTTATTAGGGATTTCGTCAGACTTTGCCTGTTTTCATAAAAAATGTTTTATCTTGACGAAAAATATGATACAATACGGTGGAGCGCACAAAGAAAGAAGGAATCCTTTTATGTATGATTACCATTTACACACTCGATATTCCATGGATAGCGATGCACCCGTGGAGAGCGTGATCCAGGCCGCCATCGACAAGGGTGTCAGGGAAATCGCCGTGACCGATCATGTCGATTATGAGTTTCCTGCTCCCGGCTGCAATCTGTGGGTCGTCGATATGGATGACTATCTGGAGACTCTGACACGGATGCAGCAAAAATATCGCGGACAGATTACAATTCGAAAGGGAATTGAGCTCGGCATCCAGGAGAGCTGCCTTCAGCGCTGTCTGCGGTTTTATGAGCAATATAAACGGGATCTGGATTTCATCATCGCTTCCCGCCACGCCGTTGGAGGCGTCGATCCCTATGAAGTCAATCTGTTTCAGTCAACGCCGCGCCGCCAATGCTATCAGAATTATTTTGAGGCTGTCTTATCCATGGTGCAGCTCTTTCCCTATGCCTGCGTCTATGGGCATCTGGACTACCTGGTGCGCTATGACCCCGGCCAAGAGAAATACTCCTACGAGGAATTTGCCCCCTTGATCGACCAAATTTTGACCCAGATCATCGCTAACGGCGCAGGCATAGAACTCAATACCTCCGGATTTCGGGCCGGCCTGGGACGGCCTCTCCCCCCCTGGAATGTCGTGCAGCGGTATCGGGAGCTGGGCGGAACCATTTTGACCACCGGCTCAGATGCACATTCTCCTGAATATGTGGGCCTTTCCATGGCGACCTGTTATCAAAAACTGCGCTCCATGGGATTCACATCCCTCTCCACATTTCACAACAGAGAGGCAACGGCGGTTCCGCTGTGAACTCTCCTTTCCCAATGGCTCTCGCAAGAGCCTTCTCATTTGTCAGGGTGAGTTCGATTGCATTGATATGTCCAATGCGTCGGATCGCCCTGATATTTTTATGTTCGATAAACGCTTCCTTTTAATTCAGATAATTTGGCCGTCACATAAAAAATTTTTTACAGTACCTTGCATTACACAGTAATGTGTGATATACTCTTCTTCAGCAACCAGTTGCCAGCTGTTCCTGTCTCACTGAAACAAAGAACGGAAGGAGGGTGTCAGTGAATACACAATTAAAAAAGGGCGCCTTGGAACTTTGTGTACTAGCGGTCCTTCATCGGCAGGATTGTTACGGGTACGAATTAGTCAGCAAAATCTCGCATCAGGTGGATATCACCGAGGGGACCATCTACCCCCTTCTGCGCAGGCTCAAAAATGATGGGCTGCTGACCACGTACCTGAAAGAATCGTCAGAGGGCCCTCCTCGAAAATATTATCAGATCACGGAGGAAGGCATTCGCATGAAGACCGCGCTCGTAGAGGAATGGGATGCGTTTGTGACAGGTGTGAATTTAATCGTAAAGGAGGGAGATCCCCATGTGTGATACTCCACATAGCAAAGCATGGTTTATGAGCGAAATGCAAAAGTCTTTAGCTGGGCTGCCCTCAGAATACATCCGGGAAGTCTTGTCTGATTTTGAGGAACATTTTGACGCAGGGCTCTTAAATGGGGAATCAGAAGATGAAATCTGTGTTCGCTTAGGCGATCCGAAAACAATCGGGGAACAATTGCGCCAGGAGGCGGTCCAGTCTGGTGCGGATGCCATAGAAACCCATGAGACGCTGCCTTCAACCGCGCCTCCCCGCCCGTCCGCGCCTCCCCCCACGTCGGGTCAGACTCCGCGGCAGGGGCCGCCTCCCTTTACAAATCAGGCCCCACCGCCTCCGCCCCCTCCAGTCAAGGCAGCCTCTCCGGCTAACGCTTCAAAGCCAGGCGGGTGTCTTCGGCGGCTTGTCATGTTCTGTTTCCTAGCATTTTTCAATCTGGTTGTCGTCCTGGGGCCCTGGATCGGGGTGGCAGCTGTGCTCTTTAGTATGTGGATCGTGGCGATCTCCCTGATTCTATCGGGAGTCATCTGCATCGCCACAGGGATCATCGCGCCGTTTATGCTGTTCGACTGGATCACCTTAACCACGCCGTTATCCTATTTTAACGCCATTATGGCTGGGATTGCGCTGATCAGCGGGGGAATTCTGCTCTTTTATGCCATTACCTTGCTCAATAAAGGCTTCTACAAGCTGACGGGCCGCTATCTTCGCTGGAATTGCAAAGCCATCGGATGACATTCCGATCACAGAATGGAGGTTCACTATGAAGCGCTGGCTTAAGATTATGTTGGTCATCTTTGTCTGCTCGACGATTCTAACGGGCATCGGCGTCGGGCTTGAGATTGGAATCTATGGTGTGCAGTCATACACTGCGCGGAAAGGAATAGCTATGACAACTTTTGAAAAAACTTTTGATTCTCAGGACATCACAAACATAACCTTTCATCTGACAAACTTACCCCTTGAGATCATACCGACGGCGGATACAGCCATTAAAGTGGAGGCCGTCTATCCTGAAGACCAGGGAATCGACTTCTCCGCCTCTCTGGAGGGGAACAACACGGTTAGCCTGCGGCAATCGAACTCGGCCTTTCGAGAACTTTTCAGTCTCTTCGCAGGGTGGGGTGACAGCCGCGTCACTGTCTACTGTCCGACAGAACTCTCTCTGTCCATCAGCGGGAGGAACACGTCGGGCAAGGTGTCCATCAGCCAGATGGCCACAGGGTCTCTGGATCTTCAGACTACGTCCGGGAAGATTCAGCTCCGCGATCTGGCCTCCTCCGAAACCCTGCTCCACTCCACATCCGGCAAGATCGAGCTGACAAACAGCAAAATCTCCGGCAAACTGTCCGCCACAGCCAGTTCTGGCAAGATAAGCTTGGAGAATCTTCAGTGCGACAGCCTCTATGCAAAAAGTACCTCCGGCCGCCTAGTTCTAAATCGAATCCTTGCGAATGCCGTGGAGCTCCACAGCACCAGCGGCGCCATCGAGGGGGCCGGCCAGTGGACCGATATGGCGGCGGATACAACTTCTGGGCGCATTGAGCTCGAGTACACGTCGCCTGTCATGGGCGATGGCCGGTTCAGCTCTACCTCGGGGAGCATCCGGCTCACCATACCGGAGTCTTCCTCCGTGAAAGTGGATTTTTCCAGCGTCAGTGGCCGGCTGAAAACCGAGGACGGAACCCGCAGGGACAACACCTTGGTCTATGGCGAGGGAACTTACCACTTTGCCATAAAAACCACATCCGGGAGCGGAACCATCAGCACTGCCCAGGACTAGAGGGTGCTCAGCAAAGGATTCCAAATTGTACAATGGCAAGATACTTGACTGAACGGTCAAATATCTTGCCATTAAAAACAGCGGCAATGATTTCTCACTGCCGCTGTTGCGATTAGGTGTAAATCAAGATATCCATTATTTCGACTGCTTCCGGATGGAGCTGGCGATAAAAAGTCCCGCCAAATAGGCAAATATGGGCTCCAGGTATCCAAACTTATCGTTATAATAGAAATATCCCATATCCGGAATGGTGACCCGGCTTAAAATAGTGGCGTTGATTAGCGTATGGATGGACAGCAAGAAGAAGAGAACGCCCAGCGTGATGCCGACGGCCCGCTTGATCTTGATCTCGTCGTGTATCCCTACGGTAAAGAGAATGGAAAAGAGAAAAACTAAAATTGACTGAAAGCTCTGATACAAGTGTGAATAGGAATTATATACAGGAAAAGAATCCACATGGCGGACGGCAAAGAAAAAATAATTGGACAGGATGATCGTCAACACCAGAATCAGGATACTGCTGCAAAGACAGATTTTTCTCATATGTTTCCCCCTTCATATACAAGTAAAATACATTTTAATGCTAACCCTGACACACCTAACGCAACATTTCAAACAAACAAAATAGAGATTGCTCCCCACTAGAATTACTTACTACTTATGTATATATACCGATACTACCACAGGAATGCTTGTTTTACAAGTAGTAAATATAACAAATACTCTGCGCATATTTATGCATACTATACAGCACAGCGGAGATCATCCCTTCAACTTCTCCCACTCGTCACTCTTAAATCCCACCAAAACCCTATCGCCGTCCACAGCGATGGGACGCTTCACGAGCATTCCATCCGTGGCCAGAAGGCGGAGCTGCTCTTCCTCCGACATCCCCGGCAGCCTGTCCTTCAACTGCATGGATTTATAGAGCATTCCACTTGTGTTAAAGAATCTACGCAGGGGCAAACCGCTTTTATCCAGCCACTCTCTGAGTTCCTCATAGGTGGGATTCTCCTCCTGAATGTGGCGGCTGGTATATGGGATATGATTCTGATCCAGCCACTTTTTTGCCTTCTGGCAAGTAGAACATTTGGGATATTCGATAAACAGCATGTCATGTCCTCCCTCTCCGTTGATCGATTCTGCTGCTGTGACTATTGTATCAAATTTCGACACGTGAGGCAAGGCATAAACTGGAAATGTTCAGATCGCGGGACTTCCGTTTACTTCTTTATATTTTCGCATATACTATGAAAATCCGCATGGCGATAGGCACGCGGTACCATCGAAAGAAATAGACTGAAAAGAAGGAGGCGACCCTGGGTGAGCAATCATTTGATCCATGAGACAAGTCCGTATCTGCTCCAGCACGCCGCCAATCCGGTACACTGGTATCCCTGGGGCGAGGAAGCATTTTCGCGGGCGATCCGGGAACAAAAACCGGTATTTCTAAGCATTGGGTATAGCACCTGCCACTGGTGCCATGTCATGGCCCATGAGAGCTTTGAGGATGAGGAAACCGCTAGACTTCTCAACGAGAATTTTATCTCGATTAAAGTCGACCGGGAAGAACGCCCCGACATTGACAGCGTATATATGGCGGTTTGCCAGGCTTTCACCGGCAGCGGCGGCTGGCCCACCAGCATCTTTATGACGCCGGAGCAGAAACCATTTTTTGCCGGCACCTATTTTCCTGTCAAGTCCCAGTATGGGATGGTGGGCTTTCAGGATCTATTGCGGGCGATCTCACATAAATGGC
>CAUFVC010000142.1:0-5986 GCA_959029275.1 uncultured Eubacteriales bacterium
GACAAAATGTGGAGGCCTCTCTATACAGTCTTTTGCCAATGGCAAAATAATCGTCCCGATAGCGCATGGTTAAAGATGAAGGACTATTCCACCGGTAGTGATAATAGCATGTATCGAGGCAGCGTATGGACTGGGCATTCTTCATGTAATCTAATACGAATATCAGATCCTCTCCCAGGGACAGCGACACATCAAATTCTCTGTCAATCCGGTCTCGAACAAACACCTTATTCCATACACAATGAATCAAATAGGAATCATACAAAGTGGAAAAATCTTCACACAGCTCCCTCTTCGATGCATAGCGCCGCTCTCCCGGCCGAATCTGCGCTATGGTTTTCTGGTGTAAAAAATAGCCAAATATAAGCAGATCCGAAGGTTCGCGGTCCATTTCTCTCATCAGGTCTTCACATGCTGTTAATTCAAGGGAATCATCGCTGTCCACAAACATGATGTATGGACTTGTCGCCAGCCGCAATCCAGTGTTTCGGGCGGCGGATACCCCGGCATTTGTCTGGTGAACAGCGCGGACTCTGGAATCCGCGTCCTGGTAAGCGTCGCAAATTGCGCCCGAGTCATCCGTTGAGCCATCGTCAATCAGCAAAATATCCAGCGATGGATAGGACTGATGAATCAACGATTCAACGCACATCTCTAAATTCTTAGCATTATACACCGGTACAATGATGCTAATCATACTCAATTTGATCACCCCTGACCATGATGGCATTTCTTCCAAACAGTAAAACCAATGCCCTTCGCGATACTCCAATAATATTGAAATGCATCGGTTCTGTGAAAGCAAATGGCTAACACCCCATTGGGCACGAGAACACATAGTAGCAAGCGAACTGCAATGCCGAGTATCCCATGTCCCGGCAAAAAGCTACAGAGCCCCCATGTCAAAAGGGCCAACAGCACTGTAATCCCCGTATAGCAGAGCACATGATAAAAGTAGTGTCGCAGCGGTTTTGACGGAAATCCCCTGCGATACAGAATATACGGCTCGATCCAAAAGCTTGTGGCCAAAGTGCTGACAACCGTTCCGGCAAATACACCGGAAATCCCAAAGGGCTTGGCCAACAGAATGGAAGCGACAAGATTCAGGATGACCTCTGCAATCGGCTTATATCGGTCATACCAGAACAGTCCCATGGCATCGCGAAACATTAAAACTGTTTTGCGCAGTCCCGTCAGGTAGAACTTGACTCCCAAGATAATGATTGTGGCGGTGGGCAGCCAAAACTCTTGCCCTAGCCAGAGCTCAACGAAGGGCTGTATTTCCACCAGCAAGGTAATGGTACAGAAGGCCATCATCCAAAAGTTAGCGAACAAAATCCTCTTAAAAACAGCGTAGGATTGATCCTCCCCCTCGCTGACGCTAAGGTTTCCCACCGTCGCCGTAATCGAGTTAAAAATCTGCGCAATAATGGTATTTAAAGCGCCTAATACCATATAATAATTGTTGTACAGCCCGACCCAGCTCATGCCGACAAGCATAGAGATCAGAATATTATCGGTACTGCTGATCATCACATCGCCAACCTTGTGGTAGACAAGGGCGCGCAGATTTTTAAATATGCTGCGCTTGCTCTCCCGGTCGAGGGAGATGCCCTGCCTGTGGCGAATATACGGATACATCTGGTCGGCCTTGCGCGATACGAGGAGATTTTCCACCACCGTATTGAGGACCTGCGCCATCATATAAAAAAGAAAGCTTCCGGTGAAAATTAACAGCAGCACTTGCACAACATTGAGCGCAAAAAATAGAACCTGTTTATATAAAACCAAGATATAATTCTTTTGATCCGCTAAAATCAGAGAGCGCTTATACGCCCATAAATACGATATGACAGAATTAGCCAGATACAGAAAATAGAATTGGTTCACATTTGCGATATTCTGCGGTTTCTCCGCCCCCATAAAAATATCAAGAAACGGATAGATGGCGATCCCCGCCACAAGCACCACAAGCGCAATCAACTTATAGGCTTTTGAATAAAACCCCATCAGAGCCTGGATCTTTTGCGTATCCCGCTTCGCCAAGGGTTCATATAAACTAAATACCATCGCGGAGCCCATGCCCAGCTCCGCCAAGGATAGGACCGAAATAATATTCGCAAAAAGACCGTTCAGATCAAGATATTCTCGCGCAAGAAAGAGAACAAAGATTTTTCTTGTGACAAAGCCAATGATTAAATTTGCTACCTGCCCAACCAAAACAAAGGATATATTTTTTATAGAATTTTCTTTTCTCATCTGCAACCTTCCCCCGTATTTTGCCGAGCCTGCTAGCGATTGGCCTTGACAGTCGAAAAGAGCTTCGTATTATGCCGCTTGACGAAGGAAATGGAACTCCCCATAAGTTTTGAAAGCGGGACGCTTTTCCAGCGTATGGGAAGCAGCGCGCCTTTCATTGCCATTGACCGCGGCTTTGCCTTCTTTAACGCCTTGGATACCTCCGGGTTGTTCAGCATTGTCCGTATCAAATCGCTTTTCTCTGCCCCTGAGAGAGTGCAGCTCTGATTCATCACATTCTCAATGCAGCCAACCAACCGCTCAATATACCGTCTGGCTAGCATCTCGCAGCTAGCCGGATCCGCAACATGCCAATAGCGGTACAAGCCCTTGAGCCAGCGGTTTTCCTCCTCCCTCTTTTCATATAAATCCGGTCTGTACAGCGCCGTCTCCGATTCCTGTCTCGCCCGAAGAAAGTGATAGTATTGTTTGGACGTGACCGAAACGCGCTGGATATCCCGTATCACCATCAGATTGAAGGGAAAGTCATCCCAATACGTCTGGGGAAAGCGAATCCTGTGATCCATGACATACTCGCGGAGGTATAACTTATTCCAGGGGGTATAGAGCAGATTCTCGTCAAAAAGCTTATATGCCGCCCGCCGAAAAGCCTCCGCGTTCTCATATACCGCATCCTCACACTTCTTATCCTGCACATGGATCTTTGTATCGCCGTCGTAGGTGTCAATGAAATATCCTGAGACGACCAGCTGGGAGGCGTTGGCCTCCGCCAGTTTCACCATATCGTCCAGCATCGTTGGCTCCGCCCAATCGTCCGAATCCAAAAAATACAGATATTTTCCCGTAGCCAGCTCCATCGCCGTATTTCGCGCGCTGGGCGCTCCCCCATTCTCTTTGTGGATCACCCGGATCCGCGCATCTTTCAACGCATACTCGTCACAGATCTCCCCGCTCCGGTCAGGCGACCCATCGTCCACAGCAAAAAATTCAAAATCCTTCAATGTCTGATTCAAAAGGCTTTCAATGCAACGCCCAACAAACTTCTCCACTTTGTAAACGGGCATGATAACACTTACCATCGGCATATAACCATCTCCTCACTCGCCGAACTCTTGTTTCACCGCGTCTAATGCGCTGCCGATAATCTGATGCATATCAAAATACCGGTATGTGCCCAATCTCCCCCCGAACCGCACATTCTTCTCGCGGTCTGCCAACGCCCTGTAGCGCTGGTAGATTTGAGTATTGCGATCATTGTTGACAGGATAATATGGCTCATCTCCCGCCTTCCACTCCTTGGAGTACTCCCTTGTGATCACCGTTTTCGGCTGCGCGCCGAATTCAAAATGCTTATGCTCAATAATCCGAGTATACGGCGTTTCGGCATCGGTATAATTGACCACCGCATTGCCCTGATAATTCTCCATATCCAGTGTCTCCTGTTCAAACCGGAGACTCCGATATTCTAGCACGCCGCATTGAAACCGGTAATACTCATCAATCATGCCCGTGAATACGATGTTTGACGCACACTGCCTGAATTCCTCCTGGCGGTCAAAAAAATTCGTATTGAGCAGGACCTCGCAGCCTTGCAACATTTTTTCCACAATCTGCGTATACCCTCCAATGGGAATGCCTTGATACCGGTCATTAAAATAATTATTGTCGTAGGTAAACCGTACCGGCAGCCGCTTGATGATAAAGGATGGCAACTCCCTGGCGCTTCGCCCCCACTGTTTTTCTGTATAGCCTTTGACCAGCTTCTCATAGATGTCCGTACCCACTAGAGAGATGGCTTGCTCCTCCAGATTGGCAGGCTCCTTGATCCCGGCGGCCTCCCTCTGCCCGGCAATGACCTTCTGCGCCTGTTCCGGCGTGATAACGCCCCAGAGCTGGTGAAAGGTGTTCATGTTAAAGGGTAAGTTGTAAATCTCCCCTCTGTAATTGGCGATGGGCGAGTTGGTATACCGGTTAAAGGTTGCAAACTGGTTGACATACCTCCAGATCTCCTCCTGGTTTGTATGAAAAATATGGGCGCCATACCGGTGAACCTGAATGCCCTCTATCTCTTCCGTGTAGATATTGCCGCCAATATGGGGCCGTTTGTCGATGACGAGGCAGCGCTTTCCACGCTTTGTCGCCTCATAGGCAAATACCGCCCCATAGAGGCCCGCTCCTACAATAAGGTAATCATACATGGGACTTCTCCTTTTCCTTTGTAATTTGGCGATACATTCGCTCTAGAGACCGGACCCCCTGTTCCAAGGAATAGCCCTTATCCGCAATCTCCTCTTTTCTGGAATATCTCACAGCGTGTATCGTCCGGTTGATTTCTGCCGCCCATGCCGTCGGGGCGCTGTGTATGCTGATGAAGTGTACAAGCTCCGTCAGCGCCGCGGCTTTTGTTATGGTGTCGCTGAGATAACAGGGCAGCCCCGCGGCCTGCGCTTCGACGGTTACCAGTGGAAATCCCTCAAAGAATGAGGGCAAAACCAACGCATCCATCGCCTGATAAAAATCCTGTGTTTTGGCCTGATATCCTAAAAAGAGAATCTTGTCTGTGAGTTTGGCTTCCTGGGCGCGAGCCTTAATCTCATCTTCTAACTCTCCCGTGCCAATCAGAAGCAGCCGGGCATCAGAATTTATGGCAAGAAATGCTTGGAAGATCTCCAGCAGAAAACTATGATTTTTCACCGGCATAAAGTTTCCAACATGCCCTAAAACAATGGTATCCGCCGCAATATTCAATTGTTCCCGCACTTTTCTGCGAACCGATTCATCGTATTCGAATGTTTCGATATCGATGGCATTCTTTAAGATTTGCACGTTTCCGGACTTGACAACCTTTTTAGGAAACATCCAGGCCGCCGCTTCCATGGAGCAGGCTCCAAAAGAGTCCGCATTTCGCTTTAGTAGAGGCTTGCACATGGTATGGAGAAATGTGTACACTATCTCCCGCCTTCTATTGCTGTCGTGAAATCCACTGCTGTGAGAGTGAACCAACACAGGCACCCTCTCTTTTCTCCCTGCAATGGCCGCCGCCGCCAACAAAGCGGTGGAAATGTTCAAATGGAGGCAATCGTAGGCACGGCGCTGCAAAATCTTCCGGATCTCCCGGTAGCAGCGGACCGGGTGTTTAAACGATGGAATATGAAAAACCGTCGCCCCCGCCTGCCTCAATTCCTCTTCAAAGGGAACGCGGGAAGCGCTGGTCAGAAAATCCATTGAAAATTCAGTTCGATTCAAGCGCCTGAAATTTTCCACCATATACCGCTCGACCCCTCCATAACTGGCGGTTAAAAAACCAGCTAGTATGCGAACGTTCTCCATACGCCACCTCCCTCTATAGCGGTTGCTTTTCCCTCCGGTTGATAAAGTGAACCAAATATCCTAGACACGACCAGAAAAAGAACGCGCCAACCGAATTGATAAATAGTATTTCCGTCAGAAAACATGCCGATATGCCGATTGCGATTACGGTTAACGCCAAGCACAAACTGTAGGGAAAGTCTTCATACGCCGTTCTGCCCCAGCGCTTGAATATCCATACCGCCATGTATCCAATAAAGCCCAGCACACTGAGCAGGCCCAGCACACCGGTTTCCACTAAAAGGTCAAGAAATACATTGTGCATGGCGACATAATTTTCGGTTGCGATATACGTATCCGGGAGCACAGCCTTCGCATAGGGCAATAAATTTCTGGGCGACGTTCCGAAGAACGGCGC
>CAUFVC010000143.1:0-5984 GCA_959029275.1 uncultured Eubacteriales bacterium
CTGACATTGTTGAATCCGCAATTTACAGCGATATCGCTGATTTTTGCATCTGTGTCAATAAGCATTCGGATGGCTTGTTCCATCCTTTTTTGGTTTCGGAATGCATTGAGAGACAAGCCGGTCTGTTGTTTGAAAAAGTGACAGATATAGTAATAACTTATATGCAATACGTCCGCTATGGCTTCTATGCTCATATCCTCGGTGAGATGCGCTGTCACATAATCCCTGATTTCGCCGAGCAAAATTTTCTCCTGTCTGTCGGACGTGCTCTTTCCCTGGCGGATCAAGCCGATGACCAGTGATAGCGTTTCGCAGTCACAAAAATTTGACTTTTCGAATCGCTGGATCAGACCGTCCAATTGATTTGGGTCAATATTGCATCTCACCAGACAGTCAAAACCGAATATATTGAAGATTTCCGGAATAATGGCCTCCTTTTCCACGGTTTCGATAAAAAACCTTGCCAGCTCGCCGTCGGTCACTCGTTTCACGTTTTGGCACATAAAGCAACACCTCCTGTACAGATATTGTATATTGTAGTATAAAAAAAGTGAAATTTCTATAACACGATTGTTCTCAATATGAGCTGGATACCGCGCTGAAAAGGATCCCCTGTCTCTGCGAGTAATGGGCCTCGGGGGTCGGTCTTTTTTTTCTGTTTTTAAGCGCCCATGCACTTTCTGGCCGGGGATATAATACACTAGAATATAGCCGATAGGGGAGGAGCATGGACGTGATAGAACGCGATACGATTTCGATCCGGCATCTTACGCCGGACTATGATAGATTACAGGAGTCCATAGCGGAGAAAGACGAGATGGAGTGGGAGGGGCGCCGCTGGATTGGACAGGAGAATTTTGTGGCGGATCTGGATACGGTACTCCGGGGGAAAAGGCAACATCTGTATATTATCACGGATGACAACGGAAAGCAAACCGCCGGATGCCGGGACCTCATTGAGAGTCTGACGAAGCAAGATCCGCCGCGGACCGGTGAGTATTGGTATCTGCCAAACGGGTCCCAGCCCATGGAGCCAACGGTGGTGGAGTTGCCTGCCGGAGAGGGAAGACAGTGGAAACAAGATTTGCAGATGTGGCAGAAAGAGTTTATCCGGCTTTTACAGAGGCAACTGGACAGCGCGCCGTATCTCTTGCAGGAATCGCAGATCAAGGAAAAGCATAAGGAAAAAGGGGAGAGTGAGATGGAAGCTTTGCGGCAAGAGGCTGCGAAGCAAGGATTTGAGGCATATGTCACGGAGAAGGAAATGTACTTCATCCCGGTGGTGGATGGCGAAAAGCTCAAAGAGGAAGAGTATGAAGCGCTGGGGGACAAGGAGAAACAGGAGATTGTAGGGAAGTCCAACGCCCTCCAGGTTAAGGCAGCCGGGGTCCTGGCGCTGCTGCGCCAGAGCAAGAACGAGACAGAGGAGGAGCTGCGGGCGAAACAAAAGATGATCGTGCATATTTTACTTGCCGACTCCATGAAAAAGCTGGACGAATCGTGGAGCCGCTATGAGAAGCTTTTGGCGCACCACCGGCAAATGCGCCAGGGGCTGGAGGATGAGATAGAGGTCTGGTTTGACGAGACGGCTGCTGCCGAAGGGGGCAAGGTTCCCGAATTGTTTCAAAAGTGGATGCCCTTTGCCGCGACGCCTGGGCGAGAGCGGTTGCCAATTGTGTGGGCTTCCATGCCGACGGTGGCGCGATTGATGGGCCGGATTGGACAGAAAGATCCGGGGAATGAGCCCAGCGTTGCGGATATTCAGCCCGGCCTGCTACAGGAAGCTAACGGGGGCATTCTGCTTGTGGACGCAAAGGAGTTCTTCAGCAGCGCGGGGGCTTGGAATTATGTTAAGCATTGCCTGGAGAAGGGAGAAATCTTCCATCAGGATATGAAGGATGATAACTATAGCCTGTTTGGAGAGCGGCTCCGCATACCGCCGATTCCCTTCCGCGTGCAGTTGGTTTGCTGCGGCTCCATATCATTGTATCAGGTCCTGAGCAAACTCGACGAAGATTTTGCGGAGGTTTTTTCAGAGGTTTTATATTTTCCAGCCCGAATACCGAAAAATAACGACGGCTTGATCCAGTGGGCATCGTATCTAAGGTGGCACAGCCGCACGCGGGGATTTCGAGAGTTGGAGTGGGAGGCGGTCAAAATTCTGTTGCGCCACATTCAACGCCGGTTTGCGGAGGGCGGTGAATTGCCGGCGTATCTAGGCTGTATCGACAGCGTTTTGTATGAATGCTATCTCAATTGCGAAGAGCAGGAGCGAAAAACGCTCCCCGCGGATGCGGTTCGGAGGGTGCTGCGGCAGATGGACCGGCGCAGGGGAAAAATCGCTGAACAATTTTTCCAGGAGGCAGCCAGCGGCAAATATCTGTTGGAGGCTTCCGGGGAGAGAGTAGGGACTGTCAATGGGCTGGTGGTGACGGACCTAGGGCACTTTCGCTTTGGCAAACCTGTGCGGATCACGGCCAGTGTCTTCCAGGGAAAACCATCCATGATTAGCTTGGAGGAGAGCGCGGGACTCAGCGGCGCTATCTACAATAAAGGAATTGGAATTCTGCGGGGCTATTTAGGTTGGCGATATGGCTGTCCGGATCTGGGCAATTGGCAGGTGAGCCTCTGTTTTGAGCAGAGCTACGGCCTGGTGGAAGGCGATAGCGCCGTTTTATCGCAGGCGTATGGAATTCTGTCGGCGCTGTCAAAAGTACCGATCGATCAAGGGATCGGCGTCACAGGCTCCATGGACCAGTTCGGCAGAATTCAACCCGTCGGCGGGATCAACGATAAGATCGAGGGATTTTATCAATTCTGCAAGACAAAAGGGCAACAGGACTGTCAGGGCGTCATATTCCCCAGGCATAATTTACAGGACCTATGTCTGGAGGAGGAAGTGGTGCGAGCGGTTGAAGAGGAGCACTTTCATTTGTATCCCATCGATACGCTGGAGGAAGGCATTCCCCTCTTAATGGGGATGGATGAGGATCGATTCGGAAAGCGGTTAAAACAGGCGCTTCGCAGACATTAGAGGATGAGCCGGAGTTTTTCTTTCTTGTGATGTGAGAAAGAGAAATTCCGGTTTTTTTTGTTTTCTTCTTTACAGCGCCTCGAATTTTGTCTATAATAGGGCTAGCGCAACAGAAAATTGAAGGAGGAGCAAAACGTGAATCAAGCCATCGATACAAAGGTTATAAATTCTATCCGAGTCTTGTCCGCGGAAGCGATTCAAAAGGCGAACAGTGGACACCCGGGTCTACCCTTGGGAGCGGCCCCTGCGGCCTATACGTTGTGGGGATATTTTTTGAAGCACAATCCCCAGAACCCAAGCTGGAAGGATCGGGACCGCTTCGTCCTGTCAGCCGGGCATGGCTCGATGTTATTATACAGTCTGCTGCATCTTTTTGGCTATGGCCTGCCCATCGAGGAACTGCAGCAGTTTCGCCAGTGGGGCTCAAAAACTCCGGGTCATCCGGAATATGGGCATACTGTCGGGGTCGAGACTACAACGGGGCCGCTGGGACAGGGCATTGCCAACGCTGTCGGAATGGCCATGGCGGAGGCGCATCTGGCGGCGATCTTCAACAGAGAGGGATACCCGGTTGTGGATCATCGGACGTACGCATTTGTAGGAGATGGCTGTCTGATGGAGGGGATCAGCGCGGAGGCGGCGTCTTTGGCTGGCACCTTGAAGCTTGGGAAGCTGACGGTTTTGTATGATTCCAACTGTATCAGCATTGAGGGGAGCACGGATATCGCATTTACGGAAAATGTTGCGGGGCGTTTTGCGGCGTATCACTGGAACGTCATCACGGTGGAGGACGGCAATGACCCGGCGGCCATTGCTAAAGCCCTTGAAATGAGCCAGAGCGATGAGCGGCCCACGATTATTATCATGAAAACCCAGATCGGATATGGGTGCCCTGCGAAACAGGGGAAGGCATCTGCCCATGGGGAACCTCTGGGCGCCGAGAATTTGGCCGCCTTGAAGGAAAATTTGAACTGGCCCTCCGAGCCGGCGTTCTATGTGCCGGAGGAAGTCTATGCATATACGGCGGAGTTGTCGAAGAAAGGTGCGGAGCAGGAAGCGCGGTGGACAGCGCTCTTTGCCGAGTACTGCGAGAGATATCCGGAGATGGCAAAGCTGTGGTCCGAGTACTTTGAAAATCCCAGCTATGACCCGTGGTCCGATGGGGCTCTCTTTGCCAAACCTGAGAAAAGTGCGGCGACGAGAAATGTGTCCGGTGAGGTTTTGAATTACCTGGCGGACAAGCTGCCCAATATATTTGGCGGTTCTGCGGACCTGTCTCCCTCTACGAAAACGATCATGAAGGGAAAAGGCGATTTTTCCGCGGATAATTACGCCGGCGCCAATCTACACTTTGGCGTGCGGGAACATGCTATGGCGGCTATTGGAAACGGCATCGCGCTCCACGGCGGCCTGCTGCCCTATGTGTCCACATTTTTTGTCTTTTCCGATTATATGAAGCACAGCTGCCGGCTGTCGGCGCTGATGAAACAGCGGGTTGTGTATGTCCTGACCCATGACAGTATAGGAGTGGGGGAGGACGGGCCGACGCACCAGCCGATTGAGCAGTTGGCGGCGCTCCGGTCCATTCCCGGCTTTACGGTTATCCGCCCCGCTGACGCCTGCGAGACGGCGGTGGGATGGGCTCATGCGGTGACAGCCCAGGGCCCGACCGCTCTGGTTCTGACGAGGCAAAATCTTCCGCAATATCCAGAGTCCGGCCGAGATGCCGCTAAGGGAGCGTATATTTTGCGGGATTCCAAGAAGGCAGTTCCAGATGTGATCCTGATGGCTTCAGGGTCGGAGGTTGAGCTGATCTACAAAGCCTACGACGAGCTCGAAAAGGGTGGCATCGATGCCCGCGTGGTCAGTATGCCGTCGTTTGAATTGTTTGACGCGCAGCCCGACGAATATAAGGAAGCAATCCTGCCGGCGGCCGTGGAAAAGCGGTTCGCCGTAGAGGCCGCCTGCTCCTTTGGATGGCATAAATATACTGGTTTAAAGGGGCAGATCTTAGCCCTGGATCATTTTGGGGCGTCCGGGCCGGCGAGCACGGTCTTTGAAGAGTTTGGGTTTACGGTGGCGCATGTTGTCTCGATTGTCAAGTCCATGATGGAGGCGTAGCTCACATTGACCAGGGAGGTGTCGTTCACTTCTCTGGTTTTTGGCAAGTGAAAGTAGAAATCGATTGGCGACGGGGCGGTGCGAATGGCAAGTGATCGCGATTTCCCTAGAGATTCGCACCTGGTGATTGCCGGCGAAATGCACAGATGTGGGAGCTTAGAGGGTAAAAAGATGAGCGTGTGTCGGGCTGAATTGTAAGGTTTGTGGTAGTATACTCTGCTATATGGGGTGTGTATTGTGTGTTTTTGTGTCGTCCCCCTTGCGGGGACGTGGGTTGAAAAACTATGAATGGGTCTTTCAAGTGTAGGGGGGGAGAGTCGTCCCCCTTGCGGGGACGTGGGTTGAAAACTACCGCTTTGTCTATTATTTGGCTCGCGGCCGCGGTCGTCCCCCTTGCGGGGACGTGGGTTGAAAACGATCCGGAACCGACGTCACTCTGTATACGTCGAGTCGTCCCCCTTGCGGGGACGTGGGTTGAAAATGCCAGGTTTGCAGAAGCCGCTCCGCCCGGGCCAGTCGTCCCCCTTGCGGGGGCGTGGGTTGAAATTCCGAGCAAATTATAAATGCCGGGGTCGGGGCAAGTCGTCCCCCTTGCGGGGACGTGGGTTGAAATAGCATGAACGACAACACCACCCCGTCGGCGAACCGTCGTCCCCCTTGCGGGGACGCGGGTTGAAATAAATAAGCAATCTCTCTAACTGTAGTATATCCGAATGTCGCCGTCCCTCTGACGGGAAATATGGACCGAAATAGAAAAACATATAGGAGTGATGCCAATATGAAAAGCATAAAACCCGGCCGCGGACCATCGATGATGGGCGGTGTCATT
>CAUFVC010000144.1:0-5973 GCA_959029275.1 uncultured Eubacteriales bacterium
CCCTGATTTGGAGCCTGTGATGTGGAGGTTCCTTGGGAAGAAATCGTTTTTCATGACTATGAGTTGGCTGGCATTCCGCAGGATCAAAAATAGGGTTTCACTGCTCAAAATGCAACAGCGAAACCCTATCCCCACGGCGATCGATTAATACATAGTCTCAATCAGTTCGCGGACAATCTGCACGGCCCTTTTCACCTTGCCTTGATTTCCTTCCAGCGTATAAATGTCTCGGAAGATAAACTCAATCTCACATCCCTTGGCCACCCGCAGCGTATGCGCGATATAGTCCCGGAATGCCTCTTCATCCAAATCTCGGCCGACTCCCAGGAAATTCGGGCTGGGCTTGCGGGAGTAGATGACCGGCACCTTGCGGAGCGCATCTCCCATAATCTCCTCATTGCACCATGCAGAGCATGAAACCTTGCGGAGATTGGGCAGGGTGGAGAGGTACGGCTCCCAGATGGCATCCACCGGCTCACAGCAACCGTAGTACACCAACCCAAAGCGGGACGCCAACTCTTTATAATAGGGGAAGACCAGCTCGCCGTACATCTGCGGTGAGATGGTGGAGCTCTCCTGGGAATTCATATTGGCCCACAGATTCTGCGTCACGACCTTGTCCCCCGTCTGCTGAAGCTCGTGGGTAAAGCCATAGCTGCCGGCGCCTGCATAGGTATTTCCATTGTTCATCACCAACAGCCCGTTGGCCTCCTGCCAATCCAGGAACCGTTGGATATCCTGGACAAGAAATTCCATCAGCTGTCGATAGCCGTCCGGATTGGACGCCATCTCGATGAGCATTGTCTCCAAGCCCATGAGCTTTTCCGCCTTGTTGCTAGGCATGATGTGCCATTCCAGGGAGTTGTTTCCAAACACCACCGGAATGCAATCCCCAATGGCATCCTGTGCCATCTCCATGCGAATGCGGTCCACCTCCGGGTCATACCGGTAGACAGAATGCTTTAGCTTAGGAAAATCTTCATCCAGATCCTGGATGATCGGCTCATACTGATAGGCGATGGATTCCTCTGCCGGCCGTATCGTCTCCCAGTCTTCGTCGAACTCCCGAAACTCAATGGCGCGGTTGAGCCGGCAAAAATCCGGCGTCACCTTATCATCCCCCACCAGCTCGTGGTTGATAATCGCCATCTGCATGGTATATTCCAGCTCCTTGGCGAGAGGGGTCTCACATTGGCTCGGCGGCAGCAGATCCTGCTGAAAAGACAGCTCTTCCATGACCACCACCGGCTTTTTCCTCATCACCGCATTGTGATCATACCACAACCGCTTTCGCTCTTCCATAATCGGAAGATGGGCGTACTCCATCTGTTTCTTAGCCAGTTCCCGCAAATATTGTATTTCTCTTGGCGTTATCGCGTCCATATGCAGCCTCCTATGCTTCGTAAGATCTTTCTCTATATCCAGTATACCGAATCCCTCTCCCCTGTACAAGGTAGAATTTTATTCTTTTTGGTATGAACATACGAATTTTGCTTTCCTGAAAACCGGCTGTATGCCAGTCACGGATCATCTGGCGCAATCGCTAATTCGAAACCTGTATTATTTTTCTCACAAAACTCGTGAGCGCGCATATAGCTTTCTTTTTTTGACAATAGCGGGTTTCTCCGTCTACAACTATCTGCATAAATTTTAATCCATATAGTATGGAGATATGTACATCTTGGTTTAACTTAATGCTATTGAAAAAGGAACGCTGCTTTTTGTAATCCGGGTTTTCAATATTTCCCAGTATTATATATAGAGCGAAGGTGCCGCACAATCATCTATTTTAGTGATTGTGCGGCACCTTCCTTGTGACAGCATTCTTCGCCGCTGCCTCTTATTCCAGTCCCATGTCCTCCGCCGTAACTTCCATAGCGCTGGAGGTATCCGGAAGAGTGATGGTCACATCCTGGCCCGGATTGTTGACATCCAGTGTCATGGAAATATCCATCGTGCCGCTCTCGGAGCCGCTCTTCACGGCCATCTTAAAGGTCATGGCCAGCTGTGTCATATACCCGTCGTTGTTCACCACTACCGTTTCCGTTATGTCGTCAACGGTGACGCCGCTCATGTCCGTGCCTGCCAGGTCGGCAAACTCAGAGAGGGCTCCATCCTCGTCCTGCAGAATTTTCGACAGCTGATCATCCTTGAAGGCGATGGTATACTTTGTCCCGCCATCAACGGACTCTGTTTTCACTGATTTGACCAATTCCTCGGACAAATTGGACGTATCCGCCAAATCTTCCGCCGTATTGCCCATGAAATTCTCACTGTCGAAATACCCTTCCGGCAGCGGGCACTTCATCATGATCCCCATGACTTCCATGTACAGATACTCTTCATCGTTAAAGTACGCGATGTCGATGGATTCTCCCTCCGCCTCCATGTTCATGGCGATGTACATCTGGGGAGCGGTATCGAGAGCCTTCATCTTCATATCCATGGTGATGGGGATCTCGATAGTCTCGCCGTCCGCTTCCGCCTTCATCACCATGGAGACCTTGGCATCCATAGCGTTCTGCTCCGTGGATTTCGCCGACGCCTGCTGAATCTTGTCTAAATCAGCTTTGACATCGCCGCCCTTGCTGCACGCGGTCATGGAAACCATGAGCATAACCGCCACAAGTAACGCATAAATCTTCTTCATTTTTAAGAAACTCCCTTCCATTTAATCAAACTATGTTCCAATGGATATTGTACATGATTTTGAACTGAATGTCAAACCCAATTCAAGAGAAATCACGGCAGTGTAAACATATCCGTGGGCGCCCCCCGTTTTGTCAAAAATACCGAATCCTTTCTCTCTCCCAGGCGCTCCTCCAAAATCGTCTGTACCGTTTCCATAGCCAGCTCTGGGCGATTGTTCTCCTCGCTCAGATGACCCAGCAAAAATGTCCCTCTGGCATTTTCACCAAAAACCTCCGCGAGGACGCTGCCACAATCCTCGTTGGACAGATGTCCAAGATTGCTTCGGATTCGCTTCTTCAACGGCCAAGGATACCGCCCCTGCATCAGCATATCCACATCGTGATTGCTTTCGACCACAGCGAGGTCACAGTCCATCAGCCTGTGCTTCATATCCGGCGTCACCATTCCCGTATCCGTCATCACCGCTATTTTTCGGCCGCCGCTCTCAAAACAGTATCCCACGGGCTCATTGGCGTCATGGTAAATGGAAAACGCTTCGATGCGCATATCGCCCAGCCGGTATCCCTTGCCGGCCCGGATGGTCACAGCCAGCTCGCCGGATACCGGTCCGAGCCCCCGCTCCATCCCTTTCCACGTTCCAGCGGTGGCGAGAATGGGAACTTTATAGCGTCTTGCCCAGACTCCGATTCCTCGCACGTGATCCGAATGCTCGTGGGTCACAAAAATCCCATTGATTGAGGCGGGATCGATGCCAACGCTCCTCAACCCGTCCTCAATCTGCCTCGCGCTAAGCCCAAGATCCACCAGGACTCGATATTCCCCGCTCTCGATGTAGTGACAATTCCCGTTGCTGCCACTGGCAACCGAACAATATCGCATACGCTAACACTCCTGCCTCTTCCAAAATTCTTCTACGACCGGTCCTATAGACCGCGGCGTAACCCGATAGCAAGGAAACCAATCCTTTGGAAATAAATCTCGATACCGGCTCTGCCCAAAGCGCTCGTCCATGAGCAAAATCACTCCCTGATCCTCCTCGGTCCGTATCACTCGCCCCGCCGCCTGAAAAATCTTGTTGATTCCCGGGTACATATAGGCATACTGAAAGCCCAGCCCGCTGCGCTCCTGTATATAATCCTGAATCAGGTTCCGTTCCAGCCCTAATTGGGGAAGTCCCACACTGACGACGGCAACGCCGATCAGCCCGTCCCCCTTCAAATCGATCCCCTCAGAAAAGACGCCGCCCAGCACACAGAAGCCCAGCACCGCGCCCTCTCCCGGGGCAAAGTGGGAGAGAAACGCCTCCCTGTCCTCTTCGGTCATGGCGCTCTCCTGGCGCACGGTTGGCACATGGGGGTAGGCGTCGGTGAAAAAATCATAGATCAAGTTCAAGTATTGAAACGATGGAAAGAACACCATATAATGACCTTCCCGCGCCGTACAAAATTGATAGAGCATGGAGGCCACCGCGCTCCGAGTCCGCTCTCTCGCATCATAGGTGGCCCGAATGCCGTCTGCGATCATCACAAGCTTTTTCTCTGGGTTGAAGGGGGATTCCAGGGCGATTGCCCTGTCCCGCTCCTGTCCTCCCAGCAGATCTTTGTAATACTCGATGGGCGTGAACGTGGCGGAAAAAAACACGACGCTCCGGACACCGGCGTACACTTCCTGCAGCTGCCTCGCCGGATGGATGCAAAATAATTTCAAGATTACATCATGGCTTGTCCGCTGCCCATAACAGAGATACCCCTCCCCATAGGCGTCCCAGACGCGCAGAAAAAACAGGGCGTTAAAATATAGCTCCATGGTCTCCCGGCCAGCGGCGGCGCCCCTTTCTAGCAGATACTCCTCACAGGTCTGGGTAAAAAGAGTACAATCAGAGTACAGCTTTTCATCGGGCTCCTCCTCGATCCCATAGTCCGCCCCGTCAAACCGCTTTTGCAGTGCCAGAAAATCCTGATTGATCCGCGTTAGGCTCCTTTTCAAGCTTTGAAATTGATCCTGCCCGCTGTCTGCCTTTAGCTTCTTATGAAACTCCATAAAGGACCGCTTTGAAATCTGGGCGCTGAACATATCCCGCGCCCGGTCCACCAGATTATGCGCCTCATCCACAAGCAGAACATAGTCCCTTTTCTCCTCCTGAAAGAATCTCTTCAGGGAAGCCGTGGGATCGAAGGCGTAGTTATAGTCGCAGATGATCACATCCGCCCAGAGAGACAAGTCCAAGGAAAACTCAAAGGGACAGACTTGATACGCTTCGCTCCATCTCAAAATCGATTCCTTTGAAAAGCTGTCTTCGGCCTCCAAAGCCGCATAGAGGGCCTCGTTGATCCGGTCAAAATGCCCCTTTGCGCGTGGGCAGAAGTCCGGATGGCAAAGCCGCTCTTCCATAGGGCAGAGCTTATCTTTGGCCGTCAGGGAGATGGACTTCACCTTCAATCCCCCCGCCCGCAAAATCTCCAGCGCATTGCGGGCCGCCTGCCCCGTGACATTTTTCGCGGTCAGATAAAAAATCCTCTCCACGGTCCCCCGCTCAAATGCCTTGACTGCCGGGAACAGAGCGCTCATGGTTTTCCCGATCCCGGTGGGGGCTTGCAAGAATAACCGTTCTCCCTCCCCGATGGCCTTGAAGATATACGCCGCCATGGTGCGCTGTCCCGGCCGAAAGCCGGCAAAAGGGAAGGATACCTGGGCCGCGCTGTCATTTCGCCTCTGTTCCCACTGCTCTCTCCAGATAAGCCAGGTTCCATACCGCGCAAGAGCGTCCTGAAAAAATACTTCTAGCTCAGAGAAGGAGAAGTTGTCGTCAAAACTTCGCACCTGCTCCGTTTCCACATGGCAGTAGACAAGCCGCACCCGCATCCGCTCCAGAGAATGCTGCTGCGCATACATGTAGGCGTAGCACTTGGCCTGCGCCAGATGTGCCGGGTTCACCGTCAGCCGCTCCAGAGAGAGGTAGGTGGACTTGATCTCGTCCACAGTCCAGACCCCTTCCTCCTGAAAGATTCCATCGGCCCGCCCCTCCACCGCCATATCCATCTCCGGCGTCAGTTCCATCCGATAGCGCAGAAACACTTCCTTCTCATACCCATCCGGCGCATTCTTTTGAAGCTTCTGATGGATCCTTGTCCCCTCCTGTGCCCGCTGGGTCCCGGAAAAGCCTCCGGCAATATCGCCGCTGCGGAATAAAAACTCCGCCATCTGGCGCACAGGGATCCGCACTTCTTTTTTATCCCCCATCGGCTTTCCCCCTCTCCCTTTTCATAAAAAGTTCGCCTTTCGGCGATAAAAGTTCGCCTTTCGGCGATAAAAGTTCGCCTT
>CAUFVC010000145.1:0-5950 GCA_959029275.1 uncultured Eubacteriales bacterium
TCCTTGATGCTCATGGCGGAGTGGACGCCGTATTGCCGGGCTTCGTAGGAGCAGGTGGACACGACGCCCCGCTCATGGGGGAGGGCCCCGATGATGACGGGCTTTCCGCGGATAGAGGGATTGTCCCGCATTTCGACGGATGCATAGAAAGCGTCCATGTCCAGGTGCAAGATGCAGCGCTCCCAGCGATGGGAATCATATGGGGTGTTCATTCAGGCTCATCCTTCCTGTAATCAATAGAATGAGTATACCAGAAATAGGGGGAGTTTGTCCAATTCTTTATACTGTGGTAAACAGAATGTTTGTGACAGAAAGACATTCAGCCATGGACACGGTACATTTATCAAAAATTTTGCAGACTTTGTTTGTTTCCTTGTGTAAAGAAGCGAAATATTTGTACAGTATTGACAAAGAGGTTGGAATGTATTATTCTAATAGATACGATATGCATTTAATTGAGTCGGCAACGTGCAGAGAGGGAGGAAGTAAGATGAAACGTGTATATAATTTTTCGGCGGGCCCCGCGGTACTGCCGGAGGAAGTTCTGGAGCAGGCAGCCAGGGAAATGATGTCCTATGGGGACAGCGGAATGTCCGTCATGGAGATGAGCCACCGCAGCGCTGTGTATGAGGGGATTCTCAACGAAGCCATCGCGGATCTCCGCGACCTCATGGGAATCTCGGATGAGTATGAGGTTATGTTTATCCAAGGCGGAGCCTCGACTCAGTTTGCCATGATCCCCATGAACCTCATGGGCAGAAACGGCAAAGCGGACTTTATCAATTCCGGCCAGTGGTCCAAAAAGGCGATTGCACAGGCGAAGGCGTATGGCGATGTAAAGGTGATTGCAACTTCCGAAGATAAGACGTTTTCTTACATACCTTCCTGGGACAGCGCAGAATTCCGAAGCGATGCGGACTATTTCTATATCTGCAGCAACAATACCATCTACGGCACCCGTTTTACGGCGCTGCCGGAGACGGGCAACGTGCCGTTGGTGGCCGATATGTCCTCCTGCATTTTGTCGGAGCCCTGCGATGTGAACCGGTACGGTTTGATTTTCGCGGGGGCGCAGAAGAACATCGGACCCGCCGGAGTCACGGTGGTTATCATGCGCAAATCCTTGATCACCGACCCCAAAGAGGAGGACAGCACGGTTCTCAAGGGGACGCCGATCATGTTGCAGTACAAGACCCACGCGGATAACAATTCCATGTACAATACGCCTCCCACATATGGAATCTACATCTGCGGCCTCGTCTTCAAATGGCTGAAGAAGAACGGCGGGCTGACGGCGATGGCGGATGTGAACCGGGAGAAGGCGTCGATCCTGTACGATTATTTGGATGAGAGCAGGATGTTTCATCCGACGGTGTCCGGCGCGGACCGGTCCCTGATGAATGTGCCGTTTGTCACCGGGGATAAGGATCTGGACGCGAAGTTTGTGAAGGAAGCGTCGGCGGCCGGATTTGTCAATCTCAAGGGCCATCGCAGCGTCGGCGGTATGCGGGCGAGCATCTATAACGCTATGCCCACGGAAGGTGTAAAGGCCCTGGTGGAATTTATGAAGAATTTTGAAGCGCATCAATAATTGAGAAGGGTTGATGGAATCGATATGAAGATAAAACTGTTAAACAAAATTTCGCCGGTTGGCCTGAACGTATTTGACGAGACATATGAGGCGTCGGATGCCATTGAAAATCCCGATGCCATTATGGTGCGCAGCGCGAAGATGCACGATCTGCCGAGAAATCCGGAGCTGCTGGCCATCGCCAGAGCGGGGGCGGGCGTAAATAATATTCCCGTGGACGCTTGCAGCGAGGAGGGGATCGTGGTTTTCAACACGCCGGGAGCCAATGCCAATGCGGTCAAAGAGATGGTGCTGACGGGTATGCTGCTGGCCAGCCGCGACGTCATCGGAGGCGTGGAGTATGTGCGGGGCCTGGAGGGTCAGGACGGGGTGGCTAAGCTCGTGGAGGCGAACAAATCGAATTTTGCCGGAACGGAGCTCCAGGGGAAAACCTTAGCGGTCATCGGATTGGGTGCCATCGGCGTGCTGGTGGCCAATGCCGCTCATTCCCTGGGGATGGACGTCATCGGATATGACCCCTATGTCTCAGTCAATGCGGCCTGGAAGCTTTCCCGCAGCATCGAGCACGGGGATAGCTTGGCTAGCATTTTGCCCCAGGCCGATTTCGTCACGATCCATGTGCCGTTGAACGACGAGACAAAGCAATATATCAATCAAGACGTCTTTGCCATGATGAAAAAGGGCGTCAAGCTCATGAATTTCTCCCGGGGCGAAATCGTGGACGAGGAGGCGCTGTTGAAGGCCATAGAGGACGGGATCGTCGATAAGTACGTTACGGACTTCCCCAATGAGAAGATGGTGAATCAGCGGAATGTGATCGCCATCCCCCATCTGGGCGCGTCAACGGAGGAGTCGGAGGAGAACTGTGCGGTGATGGCGGCCCAGCAGATCCGCGATTACCTGGAAAATGGCAATATTGTCAATTCCGTCAATTTTCCCGCCAGCGACATGGGCGTCCTAAAGCTTCCCTGCCGGGTGCTGATCATGCACCGGAATATACCCAAGATCGTGAGCCAGCTGACCCAGCTCATCGCGCATGAGAACTTGAATATCTCGGATATGAATAATCGAAGCCGGAAAGACTTGGCCTATACCATGTTGGATCTGGACTCGAAAGCTGACGCGGCGACGCTGGATGCCATGCGCGCTGTTGAGGGCGTTATCCGCGTGCGGGTGATTTACAAGTAAGACTTAGGCGGCATAGCGAGAGCATAGCCATCGCTATGCCGTTTTCCATTCCACAGGAAGGCACGCCTTGGAGTACACCAGAGAGGCATAATTTATCGGTTTTATGCAGAATTAGCCCTTTACAAGCCCGCCTCTTTGTGATACAATAAAAAAATGTGGAATGAACCGCTGCTCAGAGAATGGAAGCTCCAACCTGATCTTAGCAGTTGGGGATGTCTCGAAAATGCAATCTAGGAGGATACTGTTATGACAAAGGAAAGAAAGTTAGAAATCATCAAGGAATACGGGCGCAGCGAAGGCGACACCGGGTCGCCGGAAGTGCAGATCGCCCTGCTGACAGAGCGCATCAACCACCTGACAGAACATCTGAAGACACACAAGAAGGATCATCACTCCCGCCGTGGCCTTTTGATGCTGGTCGGACAGCGCAGAGGTCTCTTAAATTACCTGAAATCCAAAGATATCGACGGATATCGTGCGTTGATTAACAAGCTGGGTATCAGAAGATAACGGAAGGTTGTCTTTTGCATGATCGGAGCGGATACTTATCCGCTCTATTTTGTCCTATAGGATTTCTACGAAAAGGAGTGTAAGCATGTCGAAGATTTTTACCATGGAATTGGCGGGCCGGACGTTAAAGGCTGAGATCGGCAAAGTGGCCGAGCAGGCCAACGGCGCCGTCTGGCTCTCCTACGGCGATACGGTTGTCCTGAGCACGGCGACCGCGTCGGACAAACCGCGGGAAGGCATTGATTTCTTCCCCCTCAGTGTGGACTACGAAGAGCGGTTGTACTCAGTTGGAAAGATTCCGGGAAGTTTTATCAAGAGGGAAGGACGTCCTACGGAGAATGCGATTTTGACCGCTCGCTGCATCGACCGGCCAATGCGGCCGCTGTTTCCAAAGGACTATCGCAATGACGTCTCCCTGGTGAACACGGTTCTGTGTGTGGATCAGGATTGTTCTCCGGAGATTTTGGCGATGGTCGGCTCTTCCATCGCGGTCTCCATCTCGGATATTCCCTTTGCGGGCCCTATCGGAGCGGTCTCCGTCGGGCTGGTGGACGGGGAGTTTGTCATCAATCCCACATCCGCGCAGCGCGAGGTCAGCGATCTGAACCTGACGGTGGCATCCACCGCAGAGAAGGTGGTTATGATCGAAGCCGGCGCCAATGAAGTGCCGGAGGCGCAGATGATTGACGCGATTTTCAGAGCCCATGAGGAAAACCGGAAGATCGTGGCCTTTATCGACGAGATCGTGGCGGAAGTTGGAAAGCCTAAGCATGCCTACGAGGAACAGGTTGTTCCAGAAGAAGTGTTTGCGATGCTGAGAGACGTGATCTCACCCCAGCGGATGGAGGAGGCTGTTTTCAGCGATGTCAAGCAGGTGCGCGAAGAGCGGGTCAATGCGCTGACAGATGAGTTTGCGGCCGCTGTGGACGCGCTGCCGGAGGAAGACCAGGAGCGGTTCCGGCCTTATATCGCGGAGGCCATGTATCAATATCAGAAGAAGACGGTGCGGAAGATGATCAAGGAGGATCACAAGCGCCCCGACGGGCGGGCGCTGGATGAGATCCGTCCGCTGTCCGCGGAGATCGATCTGTTGCCCCGGACTCATGGCAGCGGATTGTTCCGCAGAGGACAGACACAGGTTCTGACCATCGCAACCCTGGGCGCGCTGAGCGACCAGCAGCGGTTGGACGGCCTGGATGAACTGGAGGATTCCAAGCGGTACATCCACCACTATAATTTCCCATCCTACTCCGTAGGGGAGACGAAACCCTCCAGAGGACCTGGACGCCGGGAGATCGGCCATGGCGCTTTGGCGGAGCGGGCATTGGTTCCGGTTCTGCCGTCGGAGGAGGAGTTCCCCTACGCCATCCGCCTGGTCTCGGAAGTGTTGAGCTCCAATGGGTCGACCTCCCAGGGAAGCATCTGCGCCAGCACGCTGTCGCTGATGGCGGCGGGCGTTCCCATCAAGGCTCCTGTAGCCGGCATTTCATGCGGCCTGATCACAGGGGATACCGATGATGATTTCATCCTGCTCACGGACATCCAGGGGTTGGAAGACTTCTTTGGCGATATGGACTTCAAGGTAGCCGGCACGCATAAGGGCATTACGGCGATTCAGATGGACATTAAAGTTCAGGGATTGACAAGGGAGATTATCGAGCAGGCCATCTATAACACCCGCAAGGCGCGAGAGTATATCCTGGACGATATCATGCTGCCCTGCATTTCACAGCCGCGGGCCGCGGTGTCCCCCTATGCGCCGAAGATCTTCCAGACTCGCATCAATGTGGAGAAGATAGGGGAGGTGGTCGGTCCCAAGGGTAAGATGATCAATAAGATCATCGATGAGACGGGAGTTAAGATCGACATCGAAGAAGATGGACGGGTCTTCGTATTCGGCGTTGACGATGAGATGGCGAAGAAAGCGATTCAGATCATCGAGACCATCGCCAAGGATGTGGAGATCGGTGAGATCTACAACGCCAAGGTGGTACGCCTTGCCAAGTTTGGCGCCTTTGTTGAAATCTTCCCGGGCAAGGATGCGCTGCTTCACATCTCGCAGATCAGCCACGAGCACGTCAAGGAAGTGGAGGACGTTCTGAAGGTTGGCGATGAGATCATGGTGAAGGTCACGGAAGTGGACGATCAGGGGAAGGTCAAAGTTTCCAGGCGCGCGCTTTTGCCGCCGAAGGAAGGCGGTACAGAGCGCTCGGAGAAGGCTGAGAGATCGGAGAGGCGCCATGATCGCCATTCATAAGATCAGTCTGGCCCAGTACCAGAAAGACCGTCTAGCCATGCCGGGGGTGCAGGTGACAGCTTCGCAGATCGAAGAAGAGTATGCGGGTATCGTCATTCCCCGGCGGGGGACGCTTGTATCAGCCGGATACGATTTTCACACGCCCTTTGACTTTGCCCTGGAGCCTGGCCAAGCTCTTGTGGTCCCAACGGGCCTCAGAGCGGTCATGGAGGACGATATGTGGTTGGGAATTTACATCCGGTCCAGCCTTGGATTTAAGTATGGAGTCCGCCTTGTGAATTCCGTGGCGGTGATCGACGCGGACTATGCGTGGGCGGACAATGAAGGCCATCTGAAGATCGGGATCTACAACGGCGGGGATGCGGCGGTCAAGCTGAAGGCCGGGGATGCGTTTGCGCAGGGCA
>CAUFVC010000146.1:0-5948 GCA_959029275.1 uncultured Eubacteriales bacterium
CGTGGACGCCGGCTCCCGCGATATCCTCTTCCTTCGTCCCCTTTTCCATGGCGTTGGGGCTGGAGACAAACAACTTGGACTGCTTTTCCAGCATAAATGTAAAATCCGACATACCGGGCAACAGCGTCTCTCCGCCGGCGCACATGCCGGCAACGACGGTAATCTGTGGAATCACCCCGGAGGCTTTCGCCTTAACCTGATAGATGGCGCCGTAGCCCTCCAGCGCATCTGTCAGCTCCTGTAAGCGGAGTCCGGCGGAGTCCAGAATTCCGATCACCGGCGCTCCCATCTCCAGCGCCTTCTCATAAAGCTTTGCAATCTTTCTGGCATGCATCTCTCCAACGGCGCCGCCCATGACGGATGCGTCCTGGCTGTATACATAAACCAATCTTCCCTGGATGGTTCCATACCCGGTTACCACGCCATCGGCAGGCGTATCCTGGGAAACCATGTTAAAATCTGTGCTTCTGTGGTTGACAAAGGCGCCGATCTCAACGAAGCTCAACGGATCCAACACCATGGAAATCCGTTCTCTTGCCGCTTTTCCGCTGGATTCAAGCGCTGCGCGACTCTTTTTGAGTTCTTGAATCTTCTCCACTGTACTCATTGGCTACCTCCACTAAAAAATTATTTTATTCTTGGCCGAAGGTTCACAGTTCAACCAAATGTTTTCGACTCAGAACTGTTATAAATATAACAACCCAACTTTTGACCAAGATAAATTATACATCACTTTCCGTCAATTTACAATGGCAAATTTAATATAAAAAAAAGAAATTCTTTCGAATTTCTAAGAGATTAGATTAATTTTTCTATCAAAATCAGGACAGGGGGCGACTGGGGACTATTGCTCCATCGCATCTCCACCGCCTGCGCCATGTGCCTGTCCAGCCGCGATGCGTATGCCGATAGGGCCTCGTACTCATCCATGCCGCCCGGATGACCTGTATAACACAGAACGGATATGAAACCGCCCCTCTTTACAAGCGACAGCGCCTTGTCCAGCGCTTCACGGGTGCTTTCACTCTCTGTCACCACAGTCGGATCGCCTCCCGGAAGGTACCCCAGGTTAAACATCACGCCGTCTACAGGCTCCCTCACATATGCGTCTAGCTGCACATGGGAATCCTGGATCAATTCCACGCAGGCCGCGGCCTCATGGGCTAACAGCCTTGATCTCGTCTGGGCAAGGGCCTCCCCCTGAATGTCAAAGGCATAGACTTTGCCCGCCGCACCCACATGCCTCGCCAAAAACAGCGTGTCCCGTCCGCCTCCGGCCGTGGCATCGATGTACACGCCGCCTGTCTGGATGTGCGGCTCCAGCATTGTGTGAAGCTGCCCCGTGATATGGGATGATATGATCATATCCGCTCCTGGATCAGGACGCTGTCTTTCAGCGCCTGAATTTCCTTCTGGGATAGGATTCGGTACTCGCCCTCCTCCAGCCCGCCCAGGCGCACACTGCCCACCGCCACCCGCCGGAGTCTCAGCACCGGATGACCGATTGCCCTGGCCATTCTCCGCACCTGGTGGTTCTTTCCCTCATAGACCGTGATCTCCACACGGCTATGGCTGCCCGCAGGTCCGAGATATTTAGCCTGCGCCGGCTGCGTCACGTAGCCGTCGTCCAGTGTTACGCCTGTCCGCAGCTTCTCAATGTCCTCCCGCTGGACCACCCCTTTTAGTATGCCTTGGTACACTTTTGCTACATGGTGCTTCGGATGGGTCATGGCGTAGGCAAGCTCCCCATCATTGGTCAGCAGCAGCAGACCCGTAGTCTGATAGTCCAGCCGGCCGATGGGATACAGCCGCACTCCCGGAAGGTCGATCAAGTCACACACGTTCGGCCGGCCAAATTGATCCTTGCTGGTGGTGATGTAGCCGGCTGGCTTATTTAGAGCCACCGTCACCTTTTTCTCCTCCAGTTGGATCCGTTTCCCGCGGAACTGGACCGTATCCTTGTCCGGATCGATCTTCGTTCCCAATTCTGTGACAACCGCGCCGTTGACCTGTACTTGACCGTCGGCAATCCAGGCTTCACATTTCCTCCTGGACCCACATCCCGCCAGTGCCATAAACTTTTGTAACCGCATGCTCTCCATTGTGCTCTCCATTTCTTCTACAATTTATCCAACGTGTGAAAAAAACTCCCCATTACCCTATGTAGGAAATATGCAAAATCCATTCGCTCCGATCCCTCCGCCGTCACAACCGGCAGAGACTGCGCCGCCTTTCCATCCACATAGACCGTGGCCTCGCCCACCACTTCGCCTGCCTCGACCGGTGCTTCCAGCACATAGGGAAGGTCATAGTGAATTTCCAGCTGATCATCGTCTTTCATAAAATACTTGAAATCGCCCTCGATCTTCGTTCCCACCCGGGCTGTTGTCCCGCGGACAACTTCGATGGCCTCCTGGGTGTCCTTTCCATCAAGGGGCACGGTCTTCCAGGCATAATTCAGGAATCCGTAGTCTAATAACTTCTTTGTATCCGCCACTCGATACTGGGAGTGGGGCGGCCAACCAGATCCTAAGACCACCGAGATAAGCTGTACGCCGTCGCGGGAGGCGATCCCCACCAGGCAAAGCCCCGCCTGGGACGTAAACCCCGTCTTGCCGCCGATGGCACCAGGGTAAGCTGTCAACAGGGGATTCTTATTGCTCAGGGATACGCTGCGGCTGTTCCCACGATTTTGCTGAATCTCATAGGATTGGGCGCCCACGATCTCCATAAACGTATCGTTCTGGACTGCATAAGCTGTAATGAGCGCTAAATCCGCCGCCGTCGTCTGATGTCCCTCCGCGTCCAGACCGCTCGGCGTTTTAAAGCAGGTGTTTTTCGCTCCGATCTCCTGCGCTTTCTCCGTCATCATGGCGCAAAAATTTTCAACGGAGCCGCCAACGTGTTCTGCCACAGCTACCGCCACATCGTTGTAGGATTGTAGCATCAGGGCGTACAACAGGTCCTCCAATACGAAGGTTTCCCCTTCCCGAAGATTCATATTGACCTCCGGCTGCGCCGCTGCGTTGGCGCTGACAGTCACCAGGTCGGAGAGATTGCCGTTTTCCAGCGCAACCGTCAGCGTCATGATCTTCGTCGTACTCGCCATGGCGCGGGGCTCGGATCCATTTTTGTCATATAGGATCCGCCCTGATTCGGCTTCCATTACCACGGCAGATAGGGCGTTGAGATCCGACTGCTCCGGCGCCTCATCCCCGCGGATAAGGCCGGGCCAAAGCAAAACCAACATAAGCACGATTCCGTATACGATCCGGAATCCATACTTCTTCCTCTTCACAGCATCACATCCAAATATTCATCGTCTATGAAGAGTATAGTATGTTGCCGCTTAATTTATTCCTCGTCCTCGTTTGAAACCTGGAAAAAATCCTTGGGTAAATCCCCCTCCTCCAACTGCTCTGCATTTTGTAAATAGGGAAGATCGCGGATGCTCCGGAAACCAAAATAGCGCAAAAATTCATCTGTGGTTCCAAAGAGAATGGGGCGCCCCGGCGCTTTCAGCCGTCCTTTTTCCACAACTAGATTGAAATCGATCAAGCGATTAATGATATTGTCCGACCGAACGCCTCGGATCTCCTCCACCTCCTGCTTCGTGACCGGCTGCCGGTATGCAATGATGGCCAGCGTCTCCAGCTGGGTTTCTGTCAGGGTGATGTTCTGCCCCGAGCGGTACAAGAGCTTGATATAGGAATAGTAGTCGGGACGGCTTGTCATTTGAAAGGAATTTTCGATTTCCAGGATCTGCATTCCACGTTCTTCCCGGTCGTAATAGTCCTGTAGCTGACCGACGATCTTCCGGGCGGTGGAAGGATTCTGTCGGAGAACTCTGGCGATGCTGTCCAGGCTAACTGGCTCCCCGGCGGCGAATAACAGGGACTCCGCGATCTTTTCCAATCGTTTAAGATTCAACTCTTCCATCCTCTACCTCTTCTCTCCTCATGACCATGATAATATCGGAAAAAATCCCGTCCTGCCTCAACACGACCCGGTTCATTCGGCTTAACTCCAGCATTGCCATAAAGTATGTAATCGTCTCGACTTTCGACCGGCTTTTTTCTCGCAAGCTGTAAAAGCTGACTTCCTCCAGCAGCTCCATGGTCTTCATAAGAGACTCGATTTTTTCCTCTATGGTGTACTCGTCCTTCTCCACGGAATTAAACTGCGCGCGCACTGTATCCACGCTGTCTCGCTTGCCGCGCATCAGCTTCGTGTAGATCGAGTATAGCTCTTGCAGCTTCACTCCGTCCAGCAATTCCTCCAGGGTGGGAACCGGGCGCTCTCCCTGGATATCCTCAGGCTTCCGGTACAGGATCAATTCTGAATCCCCTGTCTGATTTTCTCGCAGAAATGCAGCGGCCTGTTTATATTTCTTGTACTCCAGGAGCCTGGCGATCAGCGCTTCCCGCGGATCTTCTTCCTCTTCCTCTTTTTTTTGCGCCGCTGGCAGGAGCATCCGCGCCTTGATGTTGATCAGGGTCGCCGCCATGACGATAAACTCACTTGCGATTTCCATGTTCATCTCGTTCATCTGCCTCAGATACTCCAAATACTGCTTTGTCACTTCAAAGATAGGAATATCATAGATATTCAGCTGATTTTTTTCAATCAAGTGCAGCAGCAGATCCAACGGTCCTTCAAATGCCGGCAGCCTGACTTCCAGCGCCACTCAGCTCCCTCCCTTCTCCTTCACAATCGACACTATCCTTTATTGTACAAGTTCCATCCCGAAAATGCAAGAAAAAAGCAGAAATAATTTAATCATTATCTCTGCTTTCTCTCTATGGCCTTACATCCATTTGGCTAAAAGTTTCTGGAGAATTCGGGTAAAATCCATCTTCTGCACATCCGCTGCCGCGACTAAGGGAAGTCTGGCGACCTCCTTCCCATCCAGAGAATACACGATTTCCCCTAGGGCATCCCCCGCTTTCACAGGCGCCTCGATGCCATCCTTCAATTGGACTTCTTTCGTCAGGCTGTCAGAATTAATGGGATTGCTCTTTTCCGTAAGCATTTGGACATTTCCCTGGACGAGCGCCACGACTTCATCCGCATCGCCGCCGCGGACGGGAACGGTTCCCGCCTCATTGCCATCGGTCTCCACTTTAAAAAAGCCGTACCCGCCAAATCCATAGTCCAAAAGCGTACATACGTCGGCGGAGCGCTGATCCTTTGTCTCCGCCCCCATGACCACTGCGATCAATTGCAGGTCGCCGCGCTTTGCCGTTGCGGAGATGGAATATTTGGCTAGCCGGGTAAATCCCGTCTTTAAACCATTCATTCCCTCGTAGCTCTGGATGAGCTTGTTGGTGTTGACCATATCGGTCTCGCCAGCTCCCTTTTTCCACTGATGGGGCATCATCTCATGCCATATGGTCGTAAACTCGAATACCTCTGGGAAGTTATTGATCAGCTCTCTCGACATGAGTGCAATATCATAGGCGCTTGTCACATGGCCGTCAGCGTCCAGACCGCAGGGATTGACAAAATGTGTGTCATTCATCCCCAGCTCCTTGGCGCGAGCGTTCATCATTTCGACAAAGCCCTCCTGACTTCCACCGATATACTCCGCCGTCGCAATGGCGGCGTCATTCCCCGACGCGACGCACATTCCTTTGATCAGATTGCTAAGTGCGATGGATTCCCCCGCCTCCAGCAAAATCGTAGAGCCACCGTATCCGGCTGCATTTTCGCTGACGGTCACCATATCCTCCATCTTGGCTTTTCCATCCCGCACCGCCTCATAGGCCAGCAGAATGGTCATGACTTTTGTGACGCTGGCGGGGCGCAGCGCTTCGTGGCTATTGCTCTCGTAGAGGACTTGTCCCGTAGATGGCTCCATCAAGACAGCTGATGGGGCAGAAATATTCAGAGAAGTCTCCGCTTCGACTGTCCCGGCCGGAGTCCATAGGGAAAGGAGCAGGCACGTG
>CAUFVC010000147.1:0-5931 GCA_959029275.1 uncultured Eubacteriales bacterium
TGCCCAGAGAAGTGAGCAGAGAGAGCCTGCCGCGGTATAAGGACGGGGGGAATAAGCCGCTGTGTCCCTTCGGTTACGGCGTATCCTATGCCGATAACGAGTGTAGCAATGTATGCCTGCGTGAGACCTGCATCGCGGCCGATCAGATGCTGCATGTCAGCGTTACCCTGACCAACCACTCCCATATCCCCGCATACGAAGTGGTGCAGGCTTACTTTCAGGATGTGGTCAGCTCTCTGGCCACCCCGGAGCGCAAACTCTGCGGCTTTACCAAGGTCCTTGTCCCTGCGAACAGCAGTGTGGAAGCCACTCTGGACATTCCGGCAGAGCGCTTCGCACTGATGACCATGGACCTCAAGGAGGTGGTGGAGCCCGGCGAGTTTTTGCTGTTTGTCGGACACGACAGCACCTGCCAGGAGAGTATCTCTTTCAGAGTGGAGTGAATTCACCGGCTAAGCCAGCAGAAATCGGACCGCTCATTCACACAAAAACCAGCTGCGATATCCACAAAAGGTATCGGAGTTGGTTTTTGCGTGGGAAGTGATTTATTGCGGCCCGATATGGCCAGCTGCGCAGGTGCGCGTCTGCGATTGCTGGATGACGCCGCAGGCCAATCGCTTTCCCGAGTTGCCGGAAGGCTGCGTTCGGTAATCATCGGGATTTTCGTGAATGATGATGGTTTTTCCAACGGCGTCCGTGGGAGTGAATTTATTCGTATAAAAGCTTAAAAAAGCAACGCCGTCATTTGAGAACAGAGACGGAAAATCGCCGGCGTGGTTGCCGTGGGGCTGGTTGTAGGGATTCCAGTGATCTCCCGCGTCGGCAAAAGGGTTGGCGGGGTCGCCGATCGCGCAGCTTCCGCCCGAGTGGATGTGAAACCCGTGGGGGCCAATGGGCGGGGTGGTTGCGGTGCCAGGCGTATAAGGGGGGAGACCGGTTACATAGGCGTAGACTTGTGTTCCGGAGTCCATGGGAAGAAAATAGACGATACCGCGAATTTCCGGGCGAAGCGGCCCTCCCTGGATATCGGCAAAAACCAAGGGAAACTGTTGTGGCTCTTCCGCTGGCTCCTGTTGGCGGGCGGAGGTGACAACCTCCTCTTCGTCGGAGAAGCAGCGATGGGCGAATAGAGAAGCATTACCTGTATACATGGATAGTTTCGGTCCATTCATAGATTGACAGCCCTTTCTAGGATACATAATCTTTTCTACACTATATGCATAAAAAGGGCGGGATATGAACAACAGCCGCACTTGCAGTGGCAAGTGCGGCTGTTGTTCATAATAAGATGAATTTATAGATCATTTGGAGAGGGAATCGGAACGCGGTTGCCGGTGGCAGCGGAGCGGTAGATACTCTCAATCATCCGAACGGCTTTGGAAGCCTCCGGTCCGTCGATCCAGAACGGCTTTCCCTCCGCCAGACAAGCATAATAGTCAGCTATCAATTTTTTGTGCCCAAGCCCCCAATATGCTTTTTCTCCCTGTCCAAGGGTTGTCTCTGTGGAGTGCTCCACGCGGCCATCCCCGTATTGAATCGTCAAGGTGTCCTTGAGAGTTAACACCGCCTTTTCACATACGATTTCCAATTCGATGGGCGAGGAGGTGCAGTAGTTATTCGTCGCGTAGAAAATCGCTCGGGTGCCATCGGCGAAGGTAAAGATGCCGTGTGCCGTGTCTTCAACCTCGATGCAATCCTGTAGCTGATAACAGGACATCTGAGCCGCCACGGAGACAGGGAGCCCTAAAAACCATTGTAGCAGATCCAGAGTATGAATCGCCTGGTTGATCAGGACGCCGCCGCCCTCATACTGCCATGTGCCGCGCCACGGTGCCTGCCCATAATACTTGGCATCCCGCCCCCAGGTCACCACAGCTTTCGCGCCGTGTACTTTGCCAAGGGAACCAGAATTCAAAAGGGACTTGACATGCTGGGATGTATAGTTGTAGCGGTTTTGGAAACAGACGCCCAGGGTGCGGCCTGTCTCCTTTGCCGCCCGGACCATGCCCATGGTTTCATAGATGCCCATGGCCATGGGTTTCTCCGTCAGGACATCTTTGCCGGCTTTCATAGCGGCAATGGCCATGGGGGCATGTAGATAGTGGGGGGTACACAGATGGACCACATCGATGGCGGGATCCGCTAGGACCTCATCGAAGGATGTAAAAAGTTTACAATTGGCAGATGCCGCCGTCTTTTCACCTTGCGCGGCGTCGATATCGCATACGGCATATAAGTCTGCCTGAGGGCAGCTGGCGATCGCGTCGAGATGATTTTGGTGAATGGCGCCGCAGCCGATGACAGCCGTCTGAAAATGTTTCACGGGAATATCCTCCTTAGGACTAATAGGTTCCGGATGTGTTGAGCGTTGCCTCCTGGGTTTCCTTCTTAAAGGTCGAGGTGCGGATTTTTTCTGATAACAGGTCATAGAAAAGCTGTTCATCGAGATGGTTGGGATCAACCCACTGGCCGGTCCAGTCGGACAAGTGCATCGCGTTGGAGAGAGACAGCCCGCGAATACCTTCGGAGCCGGGAGCCAGCAAGGGCGTACCCTTCTGCACCGCGGCCGTAAAATTCTTTAAGATCCCCACGTGCTGTGAGTTTTCGCCCGGGGTAGGAATTTCACACTTCCAGCATTCCGGATTTCCAAAACCGCCGGTGTACTCCGCGTTAAACTGTCCCTCGCCCACACGATTTCTCCAGAAGGTTACAATATCATCCTCCACCACGATCTTGCCGCGGTCGGCGGATATCTCCAACCTGTTGGTGCCCGGCGTCTCATGGGTTGAGGTGATGAAAAGTCCCGTGGCGCCGTTGGGATATTCCGCGTAGGCGGTGACATCATTTTCCACTTCAATATCGCGGCATTTCCCATACTGGAGGAAAGCGCGGATCCGGGAAGGCATACCGCAGATCCATTGCCACAGATCCAGCTGATGCGGGCACTGGTTCAGGAGGACGCCGCCGCCCTCACCCGCCCAGGTCGCGCGCCATCCGCCGGAATTGTAGTAGCTCTGGGAGCGGTACCAGTTGGTGATGATCCAGACGACGCGCTTCATTTCGCCTAGCTCACCGCTTTCGAGGAGATCCTTTACCTTTTTGTAGACCGGGTTGGTCCGCTGATTGAACATCACGCCGAATAATTTCCCGCTTTTTTCAGCGGCCGCATTCATCTCCCGAACCTTGGACGTGTATACGCCGGCCGGCTTCTCTGAGATGACGTTGAGACCGTGGGAAAAGGCCTCGATAGCCAACACAGGGTGATCATAGTGGGGGGTTGCGATGATCACCACGTCGATGGGGGCTTTGGCAAAAAATTCATCCGTCGTGCTGAACTTCAGCACATCCTGGGAGAGGGTGTTGGCGGCCCATTCCAACCGTTCCGGCCGGATATCGCATACGGCGGTAAGGCAAGCGCCATCGATAACGCCTTTGTCCAGATTCACCGCGTGGCCGGACCCCATATTGCCGATTCCAATGATACCATAGCGAACGTTTTCCATATTTTCCTCCATTCTGCCGCGCTGCGGCGCTTTGGTGTTGTATTTTGGCGGTTACGCCTTTACTTTTTGCAGAATATCCGTGAGAGAGGCGATGGCGGCGGCAAAGAGCTTGGCGCCCTGGGACATATCTTCCTTCTGCGCGACTTCCGCGCTCTCCTCCAAGTCAGCAAACCCGACGAAATTCGTCAGATGGGGCTCCAGGGACAGAAAACCGGAGTAACCGCTATCTTTCAGATCCTGAAGTACGCTGGGGATGTGTCCATCGCCCCGGCCGGCCACAGTGACGGCCCCATCCGATGCCTTGGCGTCTTTGATGTGCATGTACTCGATATAGGGGCGAAGCATCGCATATGCGTGGGGATATACCTCAACGCCGCACTGAACAAAGTTTGCCGGATCGAAGGTGGCGCGAACGTACTCGCAGTTCAGAGAGGAGAGCAGGTCGAGACAGCGCTCTGGCGTGTCGCCGTAGATATCCTTTTCATTTTCGTGGAGCAGGGTGATACCGCGCCCTTTTGCGGCATCCACAAAGCATTGCCAGCGGCGCAATACCTCGTCCCGGTACTGGGAGGGGTCCGCCCCTTTTGGCATAAAGAAGCTGAACATGCGGATATACTTCGTCTCCAGACAGTCTGCCAGGTCCAGCACATGGCGAAACGCTGCCAGGTGGGGCTCGAAGGGATCGGTGATGTTGATTTTGCCGATGGGGGAACCGATGGCGGAGATTTTGACGCCGGCCTCATCCAATTGGGCCTTGATTTCTTGCGCTTGGGCAAGGGAATGCTCACAGAGGTTTTTCCCGTTGACGCCCCGCATCTCGATGTAGGAGATTTCCAGGGACTTCATGACGCGAATCTGCGTATCCAGTTCCGGCGCGATCTCGTCGGCAAACCCGCTTAAAATAAACTGGGACATAGAGCACCTCCTTCTAGTGGTTGGCTGCGATGTCTTTTAAGTTCCGCAGGCTGACGGTCAGGCAGTCAAAGGGATCTCTCGGGCATTCATCTTCCTCAATCACGATGGCCTTTACGCCGGCGTCCTCACATGCGCGGAAGCATTCCCTCAGATCCAGGTTGCCGAGGCCAATTTCCGAGAAGATAGGCTTCATGTGGTCAACCGCGAAATCCTTAAAATGGCAGACCTTCATGCGGCCCGCAACTTTTCGAATGTAATCCGCCGGGTTGACGCCGCCCATCTGAAGCCAAAAGGTGTCGAGAATAAAATGGAAAGCGTCCGGGTCCGTATCCTCGATGAGCATATCCATGACGAGGCGCCCGTCATAGCGCTGGAATTCAAAATTGTGATTGTGGTATGCGAAGGTCAGGCCTTCCTCCCGGATGTGATCCGCAATAGGACGAATATCCTCGATAAATTGCTGAGCGCCCTCCTTGGAGGACTGGTACTGGCTTGGCATGGCGCCGAGTCCGATGGTGTCGCAATCCATCAGCCGGTGTTCCCGGATGACAGCGTCCAGGTCGTTCCTCAGACGATCGAAGGGCGTGTGGGTGACGCATACATCCAATTCCAGTTCATGGACGAGGTCGGCAAGCCGCTGTGGTTCTATGTAGCCGAAGCCGGAAATCTGAATCGTATTGAATCCGATTTCTTTGATCTTGCGGAGCGTCCGCTCAATATCCTCCGGAGTTTGGGTAAACGCTCGAACTGTGTACAATTGTGCTCCTAGTGCAATCATAGGGTCTCCTTTCCTGTACTGTTAGAGTGGGATTGAACCAAAGCGCAAGCGAGAACACCGCTTGCAATTATCCCTATTATATACTATAATTATTGCATAGTCTTTGCATAAGTTGATTAAAAACATGCAAATCTTGACTATGCTGAGAGAATGGAAAGGCAGAGGGGTTCGCAATGTGGAAGACAAATTTTGAACAGCCAGGGGATGGCATTACATATAAGCGGCATGTAACAGTAGAGCAGGATAACTTTGATTTTCATCTGCACAATGAGTATGAAATCTACTTCTTTATCCGAGGGGATGTCCATTATTTCGTGGAGAATTCCATTTACGCATTGCAGTATGGAGATCTGTTGGTGTTCAACAACTACGAGATCCACCGGGCGACATTTCTCTCGGACAAGCCGTATGAGCGGATTGTGATCCATTTCTCGCCGGAGATGATGGACAGTCTGTCCACCCCGGAGACGGATATTCTGCGCTGTTTCCGCCGCCGCCCCAAGGGGGAGAAGAACTTGCTTCGCCTCTCAGAGCATCAGATTGTCCAGTTTCTTGCACACACCGATAAAATATCCCAGGTCTGCGGCAAATCAAGCTATGGAGCGGATGTCTTGACGAAAACCCACTTGGCGGAGCTGTTAGTCTATATCAACCTTCTATTCGAAAATCGGGAGTCCGGCGTTGAAAAAGAGACAATTTCCGCTAAAATTCAGGAGATGTTGGAGTACATCGATA
>CAUFVC010000148.1:0-5900 GCA_959029275.1 uncultured Eubacteriales bacterium
CTTTTTTAGTGAGATCAAGTTACCCCCGATCTCCGGCAAAATCTTGGCCTCATAGCCGCCTGCTTTGACAGTCCAAAGAGCGTCTGCCAGACCAACTGACTGGTTTATCATATTGTACTCCTCCATTTGACCATTGGTCTTGAATTCCATCTGATTGTACCACATCCATATGGAATAGACAAGCTTACAGGCGGCTGCCAGTCCAAAGTTTTTTATAGATATCCCCCAGGGAATAGGGCGTTCCCTCTCTCCACAGACTCCACCGCAACCGGTCTTCAAGCCAGATGGTGAAGGGCATGATGGCAAACCACAATACGCCATAGGGTAGACAAATCTGCCCCATGATATTGCCCGGCTGCCCGGTATAATCCCATATCTGTAGGCCAAGCCACCGGTTGAGCACGATCCCAGTCAAAAGTTCAATTGTCAGGACGATGCAGGTTCCAAGAAAAGCCTGTGTTATAACCCGCATGGAATAAAAACGCGGAATTTTGTGAAGACTTCCTACTAAAACACCGCAAAGTCCTCCGATGGGAAGCATCACAATGTTGGCCCAACCGCCATTTCCGATTCTCCAGATTCCCTCCACTGTGTAGTATAGCATTCCTGTGATCAACCATAAAATTAAAAACCGCAGACTATTTTGCAACCTGCTGGGCCGACCGACTATACGCAAATGTTACACACCCCCTAAAACCGTATTTCGACATTAGTCTATGCGAAATTAGGAAATGTAACGCTGGAAAAGGAAGGCGATTGTTCTTGACATTCCAGCGCGAAACCGGTACACTCATACTATCGATTTCAATTAGGAAGGAAGCCAACATGAAATTTGCGGACTTGCACTGCGATACGCTGCTATCGGTCTTAACACAAAATGGCGTTTCACCTGAGACACTGTGGCATAACGGGGGACACTTGGATCTGTCCAGACTGCTTAGGGCGGACGCCGCCATTGAATTCTTTGCCATCTTCTTACCGCACAGGGAACGGCTTGCCGCCGCCGGCTATTCCGATGAATTTACCTGTGTCCAGGATGCCTGCCAGCTGCTGGATCAGGCCTCGGCCTTGGAGCCGAACCGCATTGGCTTGGCCTTAACCTCGGAAGACGTCCGCCGAAATCTTCACAGCGGATGCGCCAGCGCCATACGAACCGTCGAAGACGGGCGCCTGGTGGACGGTTCCTTTCACAATCTGGACCGCCTCTTCGCAATGGGGATCAGGCTGATCACCCTGACGTGGAATTACGCCAACTGTTTTGGCTATCCCAATTCCACCTCCCCCGCTGAGATGAGCCGCGGTCTAACCGACTTTGGAAAAGAGGCGGTACTCCGCATGAATGAGCTGGGGATTTTGGTGGACGTCAGCCACCTCTCCGACGGCGGTTTCTGGGATGTGCAGAAAATTGCAAAAAAACCCTTTATCGCATCCCATTCCAACGCGCGCGCCCTCTGTCCCCATCCCCGCAATCTGACGGATGATATGATTCGGGCCCTGGGCAATGCCGGCGGGGTCATCGGATTAAATTTTTGCCCTTCCTTTTTGGAAACCGCTCCCGACGGGAAATCTCCGCGGAGCACCGCAGCCGCCCTTCTCCGCCATGCAAGACATTTGGCCAACGTGGGGGGAATCGACTGTGTCGCCATCGGTTCGGATTTCGATGGCATCAGCGGGGAGCTTGAAATTGCAGGCGTCCAAGACATGCCCATTCTGCTGGAGCAATTGGCTGCGGCAGGCTTTACCTCCGGCGAAATTGACAAGATCGCCCTGCAAAATGTGACGCGGGTTCTAGACGCTGCGCTGCCTCAGCCCTCACGGGTGTAGAGGAATGCGCGCCCTTCTTTTCCGGATTGCTGGATGACCTCCATGCGCAGGAGAACGGTCAGCGCAAAACTGCTTTTTTTGGAGGACAGCCGGGTGGCTTTCATAAAATCCTTCCTCGTGAACGGGTCGGGCAACCGAGCGGGCAACAGCTTCCCGTAGTCCTGGCGATGGCGCAGCTCGATCGCTTCCTCGATCCGCAGAGGGATCCGCTCCATCCGATGGGATCCCTTCTTTTTGTCCTCGCTCCAGCCATCCAGAAGCCGGTATTCCTCCATGTCCAGCAGCAGCAGATAAAAGCTTAGATTCGGGCTTTCCACCAGCTGCGCCAAGCGGTACAATTCCGGAAGGGCGTCCCACGGCTCCCCTTTTCTTGGGCTTTTGCGCCGGCCGCTCATCTCCCCCGTCGCCGGGTCAACCCAGCTCATCCATTTCTGCCTGGCGATGGGATAGACTACCGTAACCTCATGCTCCTTCACAAAATAGGATAGCTTCTTCCGCAGCGCCGAGAAATTTCGGGTCTGGATCTCGATGATCCGGTTCTGTTCCGCCTGAAAAATATCCGCGATAAAGGTTCCCACACGGACCTCGTGTCGGCTCTCATCTGGCTCCATATAATATTTCAGCACGCAGTGAAGCGTCCGCTCCATCTGCGTGCCGATGCCCTTTGCCATTTCATTTTTCGCCGCCAGCGCATTCTGTGCCCGCAGGCGCGCCAGCTCAAAGCGCTCGTCCAGTTCCACTATACTTCTTCCTCGCCTCGGAATATCTTAATATACTTTATAACATACATGACCATGGAAAATCCTAACGCGATGGCCGTCGCCAGCACCATGGCCCGCATTACACTCTCCGAAATTCTGCCTTCAAATATAATGCTGATGCAGACGAACAGATAGAAAATGATCGTTGCCGCCTTGCCCCACCAGCAGGCGCCAAAGGGACGGTGCTTTTTCTTAAGGAGAACAAGGCCCGCGATGCCCATAAAGAGTTCCTTGACAATCAGCAGGCATAGGAGCGGTATTATATAGGTATGCCGGATGCACATGCAGATGGCGGTCACTCCCTGGGTCAATTTATCCGCAATCGGGTCCAGCACCTTGCCAACATTTGTGATCTGGTCATAATGTCTAGCTATGTATCCGTCCGCTGTATCGGTCAACCCTGATACTACAAGAATAATTCCCGCTTGAATCCCATATCCATTCATATACAACGCGATGAATATAGGGATCAAGAGAATTCGGATCATCGACAAAATATTCGGAATGGTAAAGATTCTTTTACTTTTGTCGTTCACAAGATTTCCCCTTTTCTCTTAAGATTTCCTCTGTTTATTCTGGTTTTTATCATATCATAGATTTCCGGCAATTTCAAGGTTCTCATGACACGAAATACCTATAGGATCAAAAAAAGCCTTTGGCTTGCCCCCAAATAGGCCAGGGATTCCGCGATCAACACTAGCTATAACGGCAGATCTCTGGTATACTAGGGGGAGGGAGGGATATCAATGCAATTTGTATCATGGAATGTCAATGGACTGCGGGCCGCCGTGAGGAAAGGCTTTGAAGATTTTTTTAAGTCGGTGGACGCCGACTGTTTCTGCATACAGGAAACAAAACTTCAGGATGGCCAGATCGCCCTGGATACGCCGGGATATGGCCAATATTGGAACTTTGCCGCAAAGAAGGGCTATTCTGGCACTGCGATTTTTTCAAAGCGCGAGCCTCTCTCCGCCTCCTATGGCATCGGCCAGGAAGTCCACGACCAGGAGGGCCGCGTCATCACGTTGGAGTGGACCGACTTCTATCTGGTCAATGTCTATACGCCCAATTCCCGGCGGGATCTGGAGCGGCTGCCATACCGAATGGAATGGGAGGATGCCTTTCGATCCTATCTCCTAGCCCTGGACGCGCGCAAACCGGTGATCGTCTGCGGCGATATGAACGTAGCCCACCAGGAAATCGATCTGAAGAATTCAAAATCCAATGTTGGCAATTCTGGTTTTACATACGAGGAGCGGGAAAAAATGTCCGAATTGCTGCGCCATGGATTTGTTGACTCCTTCCGGCACGTATATCCGGACCGGGAAGGCGCGTATACCTGGTGGTCCTACATGGGACAGGCTCGATCCCGGAATATAGGGTGGCGCATCGATTATTTTCTTGTCTCGGACCGCATACAAGATGGCATCCGGGAAGCCACAATCTATTCCCAGATCCCCGGCAGCGATCACTGCCCCATTGGGCTGGAGCTGGACCTGTAAAATTTATACCGGCCAAGGCAAAAAAAGATGAACCAGAATTTGTGATCTGAGGGCGGTCACGCCGTGCTCCTCAAATCCAACTGTCAAAGAGTTGCATTGCCTCGGGATTCATGCTATAATGGGGGACAAATCAATTTTGAATTTCAGGGAGAGAAGGAACTTACCGATGTTTACCGATCAAAATTTAACCTTGATGACGGATCTATATCAGTTGACCATGATGCAGGGATACTACCACTATGGCAAAAAGGACCGCCTCGTCGTGTTTGACTTATTCTACCGCGAGAATCCATTTTCCGCCGCCTTTTCCATCGTTGCCGGTCTGGATCAGGCCATTGAGTATATTCAAAACCTCCACTTTTCTCCGGAGGATATTGCCTATCTGCAGAGCCTGAACATCTTTGAGGCCGATTTTCTTGACTATCTTAAGAATTTTCGCTTTACAGGCGATATTGATGCCATCCCGGAGGGCAGCATCGCCTTGACCCGCGAGCCTCTGCTCCGGGTTAAGGCCCCTATTATTGAGGCTCAGCTCATTGAGACCGCCCTGCTGTGCATCATCAATCACCAAAGCCTGATCGCAACAAAGGCAGCCCGGGTGGTCTGGGCCGCCAAGGGCGACCCTGTTATGGAATTCGGTCTTCGCCGGGCACAGGGGCCGGATGCGGGCACGCTAGGCGCGCGCGCCGCTGTCATTGGTGGCTGCATCGGCACCTCCAACGTCCTAACAGCGCAGCTATTCGACGTTGCCCCAAAAGGAACCCACAGTCACAGCTGGGTTATGAGCTTTGACGATGAATTGACTGCCTTTCGCGCTTACGCGGAACTCTTTCCCGACATGTGCATCCTCCTTGTGGACACTTACGATACGCTTGGCTCCGGCGTTCCCAACGCCATCAAAGTATTCCAGGAAATGCGGGATGCCGGCGTGTCCTCCAAGATGTTTGGCATCCGCCTTGACAGCGGCGACCTCGCCTACCTCTCCATAGAGGCTCGAAAAATGCTGGATGCCGCGGGCTTTCCCGATGCCATCATCAGCGCCTCCAGCGATCTGGACGAGTATCTGATCCGGGACTTGAAGCTCCAGGGGGCTCAAATTAGTCTGTGGGGCGTCGGCACCCGCTTGATTACGGCCAAGGATTGCCCTTCTTTCGGCGGCGTCTACAAACTGGCGGCTGAGGATGACGGCACAGGGAACATGGAACCTAAGATCAAACTCTCCGACAATGCGGTAAAAATCACCAATCCCGGAGTTAAAAAGATCCTCCGCATTTATGATAAGCAGACCGGCTATCTCCGCGGCGACCTGATCGCCCTGGAGGACGAGGTCTTTGATGAATCGCAGCCACTGGAAATTTTCGACCCTAAGAATACGTGGAAGCGTATGCGGTTCAAGCCCGGCACCTATACGCTGCGAGAATTGCTAGCCCCCATCTTTCGGGGCGGCAAGCTGGTGTACTCGCGCCCTTCGGTGATGGAGATCCAGCAGTACTGCAAGGCGGAGCAGGCGACACTGCGGTCCGAATCCAAACGCTTGGTCAACCCCCAGACGATCCCGGTGGATCTGTCCCAGTCTCTGTACGATTTAAAGCAGAATTTGATTCAAAAATTCAGCGCGGAAGAATAAACCGTTTTTGATCTCCTGCATAGCGAGCTGAGGAGTTCACTCCTGCTATATGGGGCTGTTGCAAAGGCAATAGCTCCATTTTTATGCCTTTTCCCCGGGCCAGCGGCACTCCCGCAACACCCAATTCCGCTCCTCCTCTGTCAAGAGAGGGCCGACTTCCTCCACAACCCGCCTCTGATATTCAAA
>CAUFVC010000149.1:0-5892 GCA_959029275.1 uncultured Eubacteriales bacterium
ATAGCGTCCATATGGAGCAGAAGCTGAAAGAGATACAGGCAGAAACACCGACAGAAGAGTAGGGGAGCCCAGTGACAAGAGAAGAATTTTTGTGTGAATTTCGACGGATCGTCAACCGCTATACCAAATTTGTGATCAGCGGTCATATCAAGCCGGATGGGGATAGCGTCGGGGCGTGCGTCGCCCTAGCGCTGTTCCTGGCGGGCCTGGATAAAACCGTATCCGTCGTCTACGATGGAGCGTCAGAGCGGTATGCAGATGTCGCGGCGCTGGCCCCATCCTTCGAGCCCGGTGAGGGGTACGAGGTCACAAGGGGAGAATTTGTTTTTATCATGCTGGATTGCAGTGAGCCGAAGCGAACAGGGGGCGCCCAGGGATTTTTCGAACAGGCGGTTACAAGCCTCTGCATAGACCATCACGTGGGAGGGGAGGCATACGCCATGTATCACTATGTTGAGGATACGGCCAGCTCCACCTGTGAAATCCTGTACTCGCTTTTCAAGCAGGAGGACATCGCGGTAACCTCCGACATGGCGAAAGCTCTGTTTCTCGGGGTTGCATTCGATACCGGAGGATTTCGCCACTCCTCGACGACAGCGGATACGTTCCGGATGGCGGCGGAGCTAAAGGAAATCGGCGTGGATTCTACAAGGATCCTCAACAGCCTGTTTCACACTCGCGGATTTAAGGAGTCGAAAGTGCTGAGCGCAGTACTGCGGAAAGCCAAGCTATATGAGGGCCAGATCGTCATGTCCTGCATGGAACAGAAGGATTTCTTAGTTCTGGGAGCCGGAGCGGAGGACGCGGAGGGAGTCGTGGCTTACCTGGCGGAAATCAAGGAGGCGGAGGCGGCGGTGTATCTGCGGGAGATCGAGCCGGGAACCATTCGGGTCAATATGCGCTCCAAGGAATGGATCGATGTGGCCAAGGCGGCCCGGCAATTCGGCGGGGGCGGCCATATCCGTGCGGCGGGATGCACAGTAGAGGAACCCATGCTCCTGGCAAAGCAAAAAATTCTGGACGAGCTAAAGCGGCAGCTCCCTGCGGGGGGATGCTAGATGGATGGCATCATCAACGTATACAAGGAAAAGGGATACACCTCCCACGATGTGGTCGCTATTTTGAGGGGAATCCTCAAAACACGGAAGATTGGCCATACGGGAACACTGGACCCCGATGCCGAAGGCGTGCTGCCAATCTGTGTCGGAAAAGCGACCAAGGTAGCTGACGCCATCATGGGGAGCGAAAAAGTGTATGAGGCGGCGCTCCGCTTTGGCTGCGAGACCGACACCCAGGATGCATCCGGAGAGGTGACGCAGACGTACCAATACGAGTTTTGCCAGGGGGATGCCATGGGTGCGATTTCCTCCTTTATCGGTGAGTATGAACAGATTCCGCCCATGTATTCCGCCGTGAAGGTCGGAGGCATAAAGCTCTATGAGCTGGCCAGACAGGGGGTGGAGGTGGACAGAAAGCCGCGGCGGGTGGCCATCCATGATATCCAGGTGCTCAGCCTCCATGAGTCAGGCGCTGTCATACGGGTCCGCTGCTCGAAAGGGACCTATATCCGAACTCTATGCGAAGATATAGGGCGCCGGTTGGGATATGGGGCCCACATGGAGAGACTGGTGCGGCTTCAGAGCGGGCGCTTTGCCAGGGAGGATAGCTGTACGCTGGACCAGATCGAGAGGCATATGCGAGAAGGTCATCCGGAAGCATTTCTACAGCCGCTGGACCGCTTTTTTGATGAGCTCCGGAGCGTGACCGTAGGGCCGGAGCAGGATGGAATGCTCAGAAATGGAAATCCCCTGCGGCTTCCCCGGCAGGGAGGGGAGAATCCGGAGGAATTGCTGCGAATGTACACATCCGAGCGTCAGTTTATCGGGCTGTACAGGATCGCGGATGTGTGTGCCCGGGAGATCCGGGTAAAACCCTATAGAATGTTCTAAACGAGGGATGAAGATGCTATACATTGAAGACAAAGTGGACGTGGAGACACATCCGATGCTGGATAGAAAAACCGCCATCACCCTGGGCAATTTTGATGGGATTCACCTTGGGCACAGGCGATTGCTGGATCAAGCGATTCAGATCGCCAAGGACAGAGATCTCGCCACGCTTTTCTTTACATTTTCGCCCCATTCGTCCAGCCTGATCCCGTCCAAGTCGAGACCCAAATTGTTGTATACCCTTCAGCAGAAGATGCACTTGCTTGAAGAATTGGGAAATATTGATATCTTTCTGAACTTCTGCTTTGACGAGGCGCTGCGGGAGATGCCAGCCCCCCAGTTTTTCTATGATATCTTGCTGCGGCGGTATCAAGCGGCGGCAATTGTCGTCGGGGATGGATTTCGGTTTGGATGCGGGGGAGCGGGGGATACGGAGTTATTGGCCAGATACTGCCACAAGGAGGGCGTTTACTTTGTCAAAGCGCCATGCGTGTACTGGGAGGGGGAGCCGGTCTCAAGCACGCGGATCAGGCGTTTGATCGAGCACGGCCGTATGCCGGAGGCCATGAGGCTGCTGGGGCGCCCGTATTATCTGGAGGGTGTCGTAGAGAAGGGCAAGCAGCTGGGCGGCAGGCGACTGGCGCCCACGGTCAACATAGCCCTGTCCCCGGGCCTCCTATACCCGCCAAACGGCGTCTATATATCGAGAACCCATGTGGATGGCAGAGCACACGCCAGCGTAACCAATCTGGGGAGGAATCCTACAATAGGGGGCGGGGAGACGCCGCGGGCTGAGACCCACATATTGGATTATGACGAGGACTTATATGGAAAATGTCTGCGCGTGGATCTTCTGGAGTATACGCGCCCGGAGATCCAGTTTGACACGTTGGACCAGTTGAAGAGTCAGATAACAAAGGATATCGAGAATACACGGCGATATTTTGAGCCGGAACAGGGAGGAATTGATCACGATGCGTTACATGGGACTAAATGAACTGCGGGATCTGTATCTGCGCTTTTTTGAATCGAAAGGGCATCTGCGCGCCAATTCGTTTTCGTTGATTCCACAAAATGACAATAGTTTGTTGCTGATCAACGCCGGCATGACGCCGCTAAAACCATACTTCACAGGGCAGGAGATTCCGCCGAGACGGCGCATGACCACATGCCAGAAATGTATCCGCACAGGGGACTTGGAAAATGTGGGGAAGACGGCGCGCCACGGCACATTTTTTGAGATGTTGGGAAACTTCTCCTTTGGCGATTATTTCAAAAAAGAAGCGATCAGCTGGGCGTGGGAGTTTTGCACGAAAGAGCTGGAGCTTGACCCGAAACGAATCTATGTGTCAGTCTACGAGGAGGACGATGAGGCGGAGGCCATTTGGCATGAGGACATCGGCATCCCCATGGACCACATTACGAGGCTGGGGAAAGAGGATAATTTTTGGGAACACGGGAGCGGCCCCTGCGGTCCCTGTTCAGAGCTGTACTATGATCGGGGGGAAGAATACGGCTGCGGCTCGCCGGATTGCGGGGTGGGCTGTGACTGCGACCGGTTTATGGAGTTCTGGAATCTGGTCTTCACACAGTTCGACCGCAAGGATGACGGCACCTATGAGCCCCTGGAAAAGAAAAATATCGACACCGGCATGGGCCTGGAGCGTTTGGCGGTGATGATGCAGAACGTGGACTCCCTCTTTGATGTGGACACAATTCGCGCCATCCGGGATCACATCTGCCGGATCGCCGGCGTTGGCTACGGGGCTGATCATGACACGGATGTCTCCGTCCGTGTCATAACGGACCATATCCGATCCATGACCTTCATGATCTCCGACGGAGTCCTGCCCTCCAATGAGGGGAGGGGATATGTGCTGCGCCGTATCCTGCGGAGAGCTGCCCGTCACGGGAAACTGCTGGGCATCAGCCATCCTTTCCTGACAGAGATTAGCCAGACGGTCATCGACACGGCCAAGGATGCCTATCCGGAATTGGCGGACAAGCGGGATTACATTCACAAGGTCATCGCCAGCGAGGAAGAAAAATTCTATGCGACTCTGGATGCCGGGCTTGCGATTTTACAGAGTTTTGTCCAGGAGATGAAAGAGGAAGGGGCATCGGTCCTCTCGGGGGCGAAAGCGTTTAAGCTCTATGACACCTATGGATTCCCCACGGATCTGACAGAAGAAATTTTGGAGGAAGACGGATTTTCCATGGACATGGATGGATTTCACAGGGAGATGGAGGCGCAGCGGATTCGGGCTAGGGAGGCCAGAAGCGAAACGAATTACATGGGCGCAAAGGCCACTGTGTACAATGAGCTGGACCCTGCGATGGAGACGCGCTTTGTCGGGTATGAGCAGCTTTACACGGAGGATTCTGAGATCGTGGCCATCACCAGCGGTGAGGACGTGGTTCAGGAGGCCGCTCAGGGCTGCAAGGTAACCGTGTTTGCCGACAGGACGCCGTTCTACGCAACCATGGGCGGACAACATGGGGACTATGGAACGATCCAGACGGACTCCGGCATCGTGGCGGTCGATGAGACCATCAAAGCCATCGGGGACAAAATCGGACATGTGGGGACCGTTATCGACGGCGTCATCCGCTGCGGCCAGACTGCCAAGATGGTGGTCGATGAGCGCAACCGCCTGTCAACTGCCCGGAACCACAGCGCGACGCACCTTCTGCAAAAGGCGCTGCGCAATGTGTTGGGCGCTCACGTGGAGCAAGCGGGCTCCGATGTCAACGGCGACCGCCTTCGCTTTGATTTCACTCACTTTCAGGCGATGACAGCTGAGGAATTGGAGGCGGTGGAGCGGGAGGTCAATCGCAAGATCCTGTCCGCATTGCCGATCCAAACGCAGCAGACCTCCATGGAGGAGGCGCGAAAGGCCGGCGCTATGGCCCTCTTTGGCGAGAAATATGGCGCTGTCGTGCGGATGGTCAGCATGGGAGACTACAGCGTTGAGCTGTGCGGAGGGACACATCTGACGAATACGGCGCAGGCAGGCTGCTTCAAAATCTTGTCAGAAAATGGCATTGCCGCCGGCGTGCGCCGCATCGAAGCGCTGACCGGGGAAAAAGCGCTGGAGTACTTCCAGAGGCAGGAGCAAGAGCTGACGGACATCGCGGCCATTCTCAAAGCGAACCGAGACCGAGTGGTGGAGCAGGTGGAGTCCCTGACTCACCAGGTAAAAGAGTTGCAGCGGGAAGTGAGTTCCCTGAAAAGTCAGCTGACCCAGAGCGCGGCGGCGGATATTATGGATAAGGTGGAGACCATAGGCCATATCTCCGTCCTCTGCCTTTACGAGAAGGATATGGCGGCCGACGAGTTGAAGCAGCTGGGGGATACGCTGAAGGAAAAGCTGGGAGCTTGCATTCTGGTTTTGGCCGGCGGGACAGACAAGCTTCAGTTTGTGGTCATGGCAAGCCAGGAAGCGGTGGAAGCCGGCGCAAATGCAGGTTTGATCGTCCGGGACGCCGCCAAGGTTGCCGGCGGAGGCGGAGGCGGAAAGCCTGCGATGGCGCAAGCCGGCGGCCGGGACGCCGCCAAGGTGCCAGCCGCTCTTGAGAAAGCGAAAGAGCTGATTCGGGCCCAGCTGCGGGCATAGACGGGAGATGGGACGATGAAGAATAAGAAAAATAACCGATGGGTGAAGAGGGTGCTGGCCTGTGAAGCCGTAGCGATCATCGCCCTGTTGGCAGTCCTCATCCTGTGGATTGCCAGACCGGCAGATGTGGAGAACGACCAGCCCCAGTACGCCCTTGCGGAGAGCTCCGCGGAGAGCCGCATGGAAGAGGTGAGCACAGAGCCTATCTCATCCGCGCCGCCTCCGGACGAGAGCTCCCAGGAGGAAGAGATCCCGGAGGCGAGGATGGTGCTGGGCGCAGTTGGTGATATTATGTTCCACGAGTGGCAGCTGACGCGGGCATATCG
>CAUFVC010000150.1:0-5858 GCA_959029275.1 uncultured Eubacteriales bacterium
AAGCCGCGTGCTCCAAATTTGTCAGACGAAGGCGATATAAATGTCCAAATGTACCTGCCAATTTGAGACGATTCTCCAGTATTCCTCCCCGGCGCGGGGCGGATGGAGCATCGTTCGCTATGCCATGCAGGTCCCTGAAAGCTATCAGCTTTTTGTAGGGCCGGCAGCCTGTATGCGGCATATTATGTTATCTTCCATGGAACTAAAGATTGACCGTCGCATATCCTGGCTGTTTATTAAGGAATCGGATATCGTCTCCGGCAGCTATGAGCAGCTGATATTAAAGAATGTGGATGAGCTGCTATCCCAGATGACCCCTCGCCCCAAAGTGTTTATGATTTTTACCACCTGTATCGATAATCTGCTTGGGACGGACCATGACGTATTTCTCAAGCCTCTGAATGAAAAATATCCGGACACCAAAACCATGGTGTGTTTTATGAATCCAATCACAGGCGAGGGCCCCACGCCGCCAGCCATTGCCATACAGGATCGCATCTATTCGCTGCTTAAGAAAAGCCAGGTGAGAGAGAGGGCTGTCAACTTTATCGGCAACCATTTGCCCATCCGGGAGGAGAATGAGTTGATCTGCCATTTGAAGCGACATGGCTTTCAGGTCCGCCATATTAGCCAATACCAAAGCTTTGAGCAGTTTCAGGAGATGGGACGAAGCATTCTCAATTTAGTTCTAAGTCCGTTAGCCCTATATGCCGCGCAACAGATGGAAAAGCGGCAGGGAATCGACTATCTCTATTTGCCGGTGAGCTATTCCTTTGCTGAGATCGAGAGAGGAATCCAGCTTGTCTGCCATAAGCTGGGCATTGAGACTTTCGATCCCACAGATGCCAGGCACCAGGCGGAGCAGGCGTTGGAGAAGACGCGGAGGGAGCTCAATGGGAGGCCGGTCTCGTTAGATTATGAGGCCACCTATCGTCCCTTTTCCATGGCCCATTTATTGCTGACCCACGGCTTTCATGTGGATACCATTTTCTCCGGAGAATGCATACCGCAGGAACAGGGAGAGTTTGACTGGATCCTGGAGCGGCATCCAGAGGTCAACATTGTGCAGCCTGACCAATATACCATGTTGGGGAAACGGCGGAATGAGGAAGACCACCTGTGCATTGGATTTGAGGCGGCCTATTATATTGGATCCCCCCATGTAGTGCCGGTGGCGGCGGATGCAGAGCAATATGGTTTTTCCGGCATCTGCCTGCTGATGGAGCGAATGGCGGAGGAAAATGGCCGGTCCTATGACTTGGAACAGCTAGTGAAAGATAGCGGATTGGTGGTGTGACGATGAGACAGATTTCCTTGCAGCTTCCCCCATTTGCACCGGATTATTCCGGGGCCTGCTCCGCGCTATTTGAGCTGGGCGGCATGATTGTCATCCACGATGCCTGCGGGTGTACCGGAAACTATACCGGCTTTGACGAGCCGCGCTGGTACGGCGCGGAGAGCCAAGTTTACTGTTCGGCTTTGCGCCAGATGGATGCGATTATGGGGGACGATGAAAAACTGATCGGCCGTGTCCTCCGCGCGGCGGAGGATATGCATCCTAAGTTTATTGCCCTTATGGGAAGTCCGGTTCCCACCGTCATCGGCACGGATTTCGAAGGGATTGCCGAAGAAATCCAACAGCGCAGCGGGATTCCAGCCTTTGGCTTTTTAACCACGGGACTGCGCCTGTATGATGTGGGCGCTTCCGAGGCGTTCTTGGCCCTTGTAAAGCGGTTCGCCCGTCCCGGAGCTCCGGAGCCAAAGCCGAAAACAGTGAATCTCCTAGGGCTGACGCCGCTGGATTTCTATGTGGGGGACACGGTGAGAGCTCTGCGCTCGGCTCTGGAGCAGCGGGGATGGAACATTGTAGCCTCCATTGCCATGGACACGGATCTGGAGACGATCCGCGATAGTGTGGATGCACAGATCAATCTGGTCGTTTCTCAGAGTGGCCTTGCCATGGCAGAATACTATAAGGATGCGTACAACATTCCGTTTGTCGCGGGACTGCCTGTAGGGGTTGGAGCCGCGGATGAGCTGTTTTCCATGATGGAACAGAGCGCGGAAGACGGACAAAACCGGGTTCTTTCCAGCGGGCGGCAACAGGGCGACATCCAAACGGTAATCCTCGGGGAGAGGGTTATGGGCAATTCAATCCGCCGGTGCTTGGAAGTGGACTGCGGCCTGGAAGGGGTTGCAGCGGTGGGGGTTTTCTCGCCTGAGCCGAGACTGATGGGGGAGGGCGGCCTATCCGCCGCCTGTGAAGACGAGATCGGAGCGCTGCTCAACGAGAGCGGCTGCACCCGAATCATTGGAGACCCGCTTTTCAAACGGCTGCTTGCCAAAGACAACAAAGCAGAGTTTCTTGAGTTCCCGATCCCCGCTATTTCCAGCAAACTGTACTGGAATCAGTGTGTGCCAATTATAGGGGATCAGATTTTTACATGGCTTCCCAAAACGGGGATGCGCTAGAAAAAAGAAAAGAGGTCATTATGAAACGTTCAATGTTCAGTCTGATTGCTGCAATGCTTTGTGTCATGTTATTGTTTGCCGGCTGCGCTTCCGGGGGTGAATCGTCATCCCAGAGCAGCGCCGATTCCACCGCTGTTGAACCCGATAGCAGTGAGGATTCAGCGGAACCGGAGAGCAGTGGCGATTCTGCGGTCCGCACTATAACGGACCATGCAGGGAATGAGGTGATTCTCCCGGAGAAGGTGGAGCGAGTGGCCATTGGCGGCTTGACCCCGCTGACATCGGTTTATTGTATGTTCATGGGTTCAAGCGATGGCCTGGTGGGGATCCATCCTGATTCTAAGAATGCAGCGGTGAACTCTATTTTGGGCGAAGCCTATCCGGGGTTGAAAGAGCTGCCGGACGGCTGGGCCAGCGGAGACGACATCAATATGGAAGAGCTGCTGAAGCTTAAGCCGGATGTGGTTTTCTACAACGCGGATGTCACGGCAAATTATGAGGCCCTGGAGGCCGTCGGGATTCCGGCCGTCGGGTTTTCGACCACGCTGTATGAAGACTATAATACCATTGATACTTTCCAAGCGTGGATCGAACTTTTGAAAGACGTTATGGGGGATTCGGACCGCGCCGACGGCATCATCGCCTATGGAGAAGAGGTCAAGAGTATGGTGGCGGAAAAGCTTGCCTCTCTGTCTGACGAGGAGAAGCCCCAGGCGCTGATTCTGTCCAATTACAATGAATCCGCCATCACAGCGGGCGGCATCAGCTTTGCGAATTATTGGATTGCGTCTGCCGGCGGCAACAACCTGGGCTATGATATCGGAGCCTTTGTAGGCCAAGTGAATATGGAGCAGGTCTATGAATGGAATCCGGAAGTTCTGTTCCTCAACAGTTTTTCTGCGTATACACCGGAGGATCTGTATGAAAATACAGCGGTGGACGGCCACGATTGGAGCGGCATCAAAGCGGTGCAGAATAAGCGCGTCTACAAAATCCCGCTGGGGATGTATTACTGGTTCCCGCCTTCATCGGACTCGCCGCTGATGCTTCAGTGGATGGCAAAGCAGATGCATCCGGATCTGTTCGAGGATCTCGATATTGAGCAGGAAGTTCGGGAGTACTATGCGCAATTTTACGGGATTGAGCTGACGGACGAGCAACTCGATCTGATCCTAAACCCAACGCCTGAATCTGCTGCGGCGTTTTAGGCCATGAGCGTATCAGAGCGTTCCCATGGGTTCCGAAATCTGATCCTGATCCTCCTTCCCCTCCTGATCATGGTGGTGTGCATGGGGATCGGCAGAATTTACATGAGTCCGGTTGAGATTGTGTCAGATCTATATCGAATTCTCACCGCTGGACCGGACAGTGTGGAGCCGCAGGTCTACAGCGTCCTCATCAATGTGCGGCTTCCGCGGATCATCCTCGCTGCACTGTGCGGGGCGGGGCTTGCGGTATCCGGGGCCGCTTTTCAGAGCATTTTTTCCAATGCGCTGGCGACGCCGGATACGCTGGGAGTGGCGGCGGGGGCAAGTTTTGGCGCCGCCCTGGCGCTTATGTTGAAGGCCGGCCTGATTGTGGTACAGCTCACCGCTCTCGCAGTCGGATTTGCCGCCGTTGTGCTGACCTATCTGATCAGCCGCCAGCGGCGGGGCGTGAGCACTGTGATGGTCATTCTATCGGGCATGGTCATCGCGTCTCTCTTTGAAGCGGGTATCTCGATTATCAAATTTGTGGCGGATACCGAATCACAGCTGCCGGCCATTACATACTGGCTAATGGGCAGCCTGTCGAATACGAATTATCGCAGCCTTGCCCTGGGCGCGCCGTTTATCATAATCGGTGTGGGCGTGATTTTTGCGCTGCGGTGGAAATTGAATGTCCTGATGCTCAGCGAAGAGGAAGCCAAGACCATGGGCGTTAATGTTAAGCTCATGCGGATCATTGTCGCACTGGCAGCGACAATGATCACCGCTTCCTGTGTGTCCATGTGCGGGCAAGTTGGGTGGGTGGGATTGCTGATTCCACATATCTGCCGGATGCTATTCGGCAGCAACAACCGGCAGGTGGTTCCGGCTAGCATTAGTCTTGGCGCTAGTTTCCTGCTGATCATGGATACCGTGGCCCGAAGCGCTACGGCGGCGGAGATTCCCATCTCCATCTTGACGGCGATGATTGGCGCGCCGTTCTTCATCCTTCTGCTAAAAAAGACGGGAGGGGCAAATTTATGACCTTTGAAGTGGAAAACGGCTGTTTTGGATACCAGCAGGGGAATGATATTTTGCAGAATATCGAATTTCAGGTCTCCAGTGGTATGGTGATGGCGATTCTCGGTCCAACGGAGCGGGAAAGACGACGCTGCTCAAATGCATGATGGGGTTGCTTGCCTGGAGACAGGGAGAGAGCCGCATTGACGGACAGAATATTGCCAAACTGCCGCCGCGCCGCCTCTGGCAAAAAATCGCTTATGTTCCCCAGGCTAGAGGGAACGCTCTGATGTATACTGCGGAGGAGATGGTTTTGCTGGGAAGAAGCGCCCATGTGGGGATGCTCCAGCAGCCGAGACAGGAGGATGTGGAGGCGGCGCGGCAGGCCATGGATCTGGTTGGCGCCGCTAGCCTGCGCCACAAACTCTGTTCGCGGATGAGCGGGGGCGAGCTACAGATGATCTTGATTGCACGGGCGCTGGCGACACGGCCATCGATGCTGGTGTTGGACGAGCCGGAATCCAATTTGGATTTTAAGAATCAGTTGGTTATTCTAGAAACCATACAAAGGCTGGCGCGGGAGCAGCAAATTTCATGTATCTTCAATACCCATTATCCCGATCATGCGCTCCGAGTGTCGGATGTGGCGCTGCTGCTGTATCGATCGGGGCAGTACGTATTTGGAAGGGCGGAGGATGTGATCAGCAGTGAGAATATGGAAGCGTCTTTTGAAGTCAAGGTCTGTATCGACCACCGATGGGTGGGGGAAAGCTGTGTAACATCTGTCGTTCCGCTAAAAATTCTGTAAATAGTTTACAAGATGGAGCCGCTGCGGCTCCATTTTCTTGTTCTAAACATGATAGCGGTTGCAGGAAAATAAAGAGTGTGATAAAATGGAGCAAAAGTGGTTATAACAATGAAGGAGGAGACAATGTCCCTATTGATCAAAAATGGCGTTGTCCTGGACCCAAGTGCGGATCAGGTATGCCGCCGAGATGTATATATTGACAGGGGAGTTATTCAAGACGAAATCCCGGACGGCGCGCGGTCGGATTCCATTCAGATTTTGGACGCGGCCGGGTGTTGGGTTATGCCAGGGTTTATCGATCTACATGTACACCTGCGGGATCCCGGATTGACACACAAAGAGACAATTGCCACCGGCAGCGCGGCTGCTGC
>CAUFVC010000151.1:0-5848 GCA_959029275.1 uncultured Eubacteriales bacterium
GGCTCGAAAATGCCGCCCGGATCGATGAGCTGACGCCGGAGGGAAAAGTGGATATCCATGCGGCCTATGGCCAATACTGTTACTCGGGATACCGCCATAGCCTATGCCATGGATGGGCCAGCGGGCCCACGCCGTGGATGAGTCAATACGTGCTGGGCGTTCAGGTTCTGGAACCAGGATGCCGAAAGGTGGCCATCCGCCCACAGCTGGGAGATCTGCAATGGGTGGAGGGCGCCTATCCAACCCCGTATGGAAACATCTGGATTCGCCATGAGAAAAATGAGGACGGATCCCTCCGCTCTGCAATAAACGCCCCGCATGAAGTGGAGATCGTTGGAGAAAACGCCTGATGGACATGCCAGAAAATCTGCGGGCCGCAATAGCCTCTCTCACAGAGGATGTCTCGAGCTCCCGCCTTGTGGAGGAGGCCCGCAGAGTCAGCCTGCGCTATCGAGACCGGGGAGATCTGAAACAATTTATTCAAAGCCGCGGCGAAGCCCTGGCTTACGCGGTGGCCAGAATGCCTGCTACCTACGGAGCGGTTGCCAGCGCCCTCACCTACACCTTGAAGGCGCTGGAAGGAAGAGGGGAGGAGATCGTCAGCCTATTGGATGTAGGAGCGGGAACAGGCGCTGCAACTTGGGCGGCGGATGGGCAGCTTGCCCTGCAGGAGGTGATTTGCGTTGAACGGGAGACGGCGATGAGCCAGATTGGAACCGCGATCATGGCCTGCGGCTCAAAAGTTCTACAAAATGCGCGGTGGATCGAGTGCGATATCGCGTCCCAGCAGATCCCCTGTCAAGGGGATCTGGTGATTGCATCCTATGTGCTCAACGAGCTGAACGCGCAGTCCCAGGCGGAAGTTTCGGACATGTTATGGAGCTGTGCGGGGAAGCTGCTGCTGATTGTAGAGCCGGGAACGCCGGAAGGGTATCGGACCATAGAGCGGGTTCGCACCATTCTGCGGCAGCGGGGGGCCCACATCGTTGCGCCGTGTCCCCATGAAAAGCCCTGTCCCATGTCGGGACAGGACTGGTGCCACTTTTCATGCCGCGTTCCGAGAAGCCAACTTCACCGCCTCTCCAAAGGTGGGGAGGCGCCATACGAAGATGAAAAATACGCATATGTGGCGTTGGCCAGGGAGGGAGAGCCTTTGCGCGGGGGAGGCCGAGTTCTGCGCCATCCCCATATTGCCAAGGGGATTGTGAGGCTCGAGCTCTGCACAGAGGATGGCATAACAGGGAAGACTCTTTCGAAACGTGATGGGGAAGCCTACAAGCGGGCGAGAAAAGCGAAGTGCGGGGATTGGGTCGAGTGAAGCGACACTGCGGCGACTAGAATGGTATCCGAAACAGGAGACGGGTTATTCAACACATAGAATACGCTCGTCGAAGGACGGCGCAATTTTCCGGCCGGGGGGGACGACCAGAAATCGCTCCTCATCCCAGGAGCCGCTCAAAAACTCGCGCAACAGCTCAGAAGAGCCCTCGAAAAGACGAAAGGTCCAATTCAGGTATTGTGTGCAGCGCTTGGTGTACGCTTCGTATTGGGGAAAGGGCAGCTCCTTCCAGCGTATGTACGCACCGGTTGTATACTTTTTATACCACCCCAATTCCAGATCCACCAAGTACTCGGCATTGTCTTCCCCATAAAGCTCCGTATAGAGCTGCATCAGCCGGTCGGTCATGGTCTCGGAGGGCATGGGGGCATTTTCCAGCCAGCCAGGCGTATACCAATAGATTCCGTTATAGGTATCAAAGTATTCCCGGTATCGCTCTTTTGAGCCAAGAAACAGTGTGTTACAGTCGTGAGCGCGGGGAACGACCAAAGGGTATTTTTTGGACGAGAGCCCGCAGACGCCGTTGCTGCACAGGCCGTACGCCAGGAGAATGGCATCGATGGGACCGCAGCTGTCCTCCGTGCCAGTATGGATGTCCTGGTCGAGATCAATGGCGTCGATTTCCTTTTGCAGTTCGCTGCGGAGCGATTCCGGCGTATTGTGGAGACCCTGGCGCATATAGGTGACATCCAGCAGATTCGGACAGAGAGCCGACAGATAGGAGAGCTCACGGTAGAGGACCTTACAGGCCAATATTTTTAGTCGCATCCCATTGTCTCCCTCATTTCGCCAGAGGCGAAGTGCTTTCAAAGAACATGTTGTCAACAAAAGCGGCCTCGAAATCCGGTCGCCCAGAAAGTTCAATGTAGGATGCCTCCCGGGTCAAGTTCTGACAGAGGGTGAGATAGTCCGGGTTGAGAAGGCACATGGACGCTCCCATGCCAGAGGTATTGCCAGCGACCAGGATCTTATCCTGAAGCTCAGCGGGAAGCAGCCCGATGCGGCAGGCGCTTTCTTTATTCATGAAGCTCCCGAATCCGCCGGCCAGAATGCAGAGATCGATATCCGGTATGGAGATACCAGCCTCTTTGCACAGCACCTCAACGCCGGAAGCGATGGCGGATTTGGCCAACTGAATCTCACGGATATCGCGGGGGGTCATGGCGATGTCCTCTGTGATGGAATACTCTTCTTCCAGGTAGCCGGTTTCGTCCACAAGTTCCTGGTCTACCAGGGAAGCGACAATATCGACGATGCCAGAACCGCATATGCCAGTGGGTTTTCCGCCGCCCAGCACTTCAAAGGTGGGCTCCCCGTTTTCAATGGCAAATTTGGAGATAGCGCCTGTTACGCCGCCCATTCCACAGGATATCTTCGCGCCCTCAAGGGCGGGTCCGGCCGCGGTGGCGCAGCAGAGAATCCGCTCCTGATTGCCGAGAGCCATCTCCCCGTTTGTCCCGATATCGATAAAAAGAGTCTGAAGCGGAGACTTGTAGAATCCGCTTGCCAGGATGCCGGCCGTTATGTCCGCGCCGACATAGGTTGAAATCGAAGGGAGAAATTGGATTTCGCACGTATCAGGAAGGTTCATATGCAGATCGCGGGGAGTGAAAAGGCGAGCATCCAAAAAGACAGGGGTGAAGGGCGCCACAGCCAGGGAAGCTACCGGCACTCCGGCGAGAAGATGCAGCATCGTCGTGTTGCCAGCGATGCACACCTTTCGAATGGGCGCCCCGGTCATGGAGGCAAGCAGATCGTCAATCTGGCGGGCGATTGCCCTTTGCATGCGGCATAGTCCGTCTTCGTTTTCCGTCGTGTATTGAATGCGCGTGATGACATCCGCGCCGAAAGCGCTCTGCGGATTGAGGGCGCTGGCCTGATTCAGCAGCGCGCCGGTGGATAGATCGTACAGATAGGCGGCGACGGTTGTTGTGCCGATATCAACGGCAGCGCCGATGCCTTCGGAGGGACGTATGGCAAAATCCGGGTCCAGCATCCGTCCCTCCGACGCAATGCGGGCGTCCGAAGCGGCGGAGAGAAGTGTTACCACCGCATCCGTGCGAATTTTATAGCCGCAAGCCAGGCGTATGGATGCCTGCATATCCTGAGGCGACAAGAGCGCGCGCTCTTCCGCGCTCATCTCTTCATACAGAGGAGGTTCAACCTTGACTTTGCATTTGCCGCAGTAGCACTTGCCGCCGCAGGGAGCGTCCAGGCGAATCCCATTTTCCGACAATAAGGCGTATAGAGTAGTACCGGCCTCTGCCTGAAGGCAGGGACCGGCGACTTGTGAATGGATTTGAATGGTCGGCATAAAAAACCTCGAGGCTTAAGCGGTCAGAGCGGCAACGGCTGCGTCGGCAGCGCTGGCGGCGTCCACCGTGTAGATATCGGCTCCGATGCTGTCACAGAAGCTCTGGGTGATGGGAGCTCCGCCCACCATGATTGTGACCTGATCGCGGATACCGGCTTCTTTGGCAGCTTCGACGACATTTTTCATCTCCGTCATCGTGGTGGTCAGAAGAGCGGACAGGGCGATGATCTGCGCATTTTCATTTTTGGCGGCCTCGATGAATTTCTCTGGGGCGACATCGGTTCCCAGGTCAATGACTTCCAGACCCTTGCCCTCCATCATCATGCGGACGAGATTCTTGCCGATGTCGTGCAAGTCCCCCTTGACCGTGCCGATGACAGCCTTGCCGGCAGCCTTAAATCCGCTGGAGGACAGATAAGGCTTTAACAGCGTAGTGCCGGCGTTCATGGCCCGGGCGGCGATGAGAACCTCAGGGACATAGACTTCGTTATTTTTAAATTTTTCACCGATGATGTTCATGCCGTCCAACAGACCTTTTTCCAGGATTTCCGTAGCGGGGATCCCTTCGTCGATTGCCTGCTGCACCAAAGCTGTGACATTTTTTGCGCGGCCTTTCTGCAGAAATTCGCTAATCTGACTTAAGAGTTCTTCATTCATGGAAAAGCACCTCCGTATAGAGAATAATTATAATCATAGTTATTATACCATGGCCAGCAGGGATATTATTGTACTATCAAGTGATTTTTAGTATTCTTTTGCAGTGCTTTTCCCAAAAAAACAGGCTTTTCATTCCGCCCAATTTGTAGTATAATACGAGTCGAGTAAGAATAAAGGTGGGTGTTATGAAGAATTCGGAAGATCGAATCCAGCGGGCTAAGGAAATAGAAGCGATCGAGAGCTATGCGCTTTCGACGGGGATCTATACAAAGCTTGTGGACAGCAACGGGGAGGTGATTGCCTCCGCTGGCAGCCCATGTGAGTACTGCCGCTTTTGTGCAGAGCGCCAGCAAGATCAGGACTTTCGGAGCAAGACATACCGGTATGGAAGTATGCAAGCCCAGCGCTTCGGCGGCAAATATATATATTTTTGTCCCATGGGCCTTACGAACTGGGCCTCTCCCATCATGAAAGACGGGATCTTAGTAGGAGCGCTGACGGCAGGTCCTGTTATGATGTTCGATATGGATGAGTATATCGAGTTTGATTTGTCCCTGCGGCTCAAGCTGGAAAATGAGGCGAAGGAGCAAGCTCGGACGCTGCTTTCGCAGCTCCCCTTCATGGAGCCGAAGAGGGTTACGGGGTTGGCGGAGCAATTATTCTATACGGCCGCATATCTGTGTGAGGGCGACAATGAAGATTATTGGATGCGCCGGGGTAACCAGCAAAATCAGTCGGATATCTCAGGGTACATTCAGTGCATCAAGAATATCACGGAGGGGCTTGGGCAGGAGGTCTATCCGATTGATAAGGAAAAGGAGCTTCTCTCCTACATCACAGATGGAAACAATGAGGATGCCCAGAGCGTACTCAATGAAATCCTGGGACATATCCTATTTCACTCCGGAGGCGACCTGGACGTGATCAAAGTGCGAGTGCTGGAGCTGGTGATCGTGCTATCCCGGGCCGTGATGGAGAGCGGCGGCGATGTGGAGATGATCTTCGGCTGGAACCTGCGGTATGTGAATGACATCAACCAGATTAGCAACTTTGAGGATCTCACCGTATGGCTCTCCTCCATCATTCGCCGCTTCGGAGACATGGTGTTCGGGTTCTCCGATGTAAAGCATGTGGACATTATGTACAAAGCGGATAAGTATATTAAGCAGCACTATATGGAGAAGCTGACGCTGGAGGATGTGGCGAGCCAGGTATATCTGAGTCCCTCCTATTTTAGCAAGATCTTTAAGGAAGAGATGGGAGTCAGTTTTAATAACTACCTCAACAAAGTGCGGGTGGACAACGCTAAGAGGCTGCTGCTCAAGGACGGAGTAAACCTGGTGGATATCTCCAACATGGTGGGGTACGAGGACCAAAGCTATTTTTCAAAGGTATTTAAGAAGTTGACCGGAGTCACGCCAGGAAAATTCCGGGAGACCAGAGGAAAAAGTGCAAAAGGATGAGGAGGATGGAAGATGAAACAACAGATTGACATTGGAACTTGCATTCCAGGAGGACAAGCGGAGCAGTGGCTGCCT
>CAUFVC010000152.1:0-5835 GCA_959029275.1 uncultured Eubacteriales bacterium
GTTTTTAATGATTTGACCGGATATGGGCGATGCTCCCTGACAGTGGCGATCCCAACATTGACCAACATGGGAGTCTGCTGTTGCCCGGCGCCGACGGCGATTCTCAGCAACCACACGGGATTTGAACGGTTCTTTATGGTTGACTTTACCGACAATCTGCAAGGGTACATCGACGGCTGGCGAGAGCAGAATGTCCGGTTTGATTGTGTGTATACCGGATTTTTAGGTTCTGAGAGACAGACCTCGATTCTGGAACCTTATTTGGAGGAATGCCGGAGGGCGGGGGCTCTCTTGGTCGTGGATCCAGTCATGGGGGATCAGGGAAAGCTGTACCAGTGTTACACGGAGGAAATGATTCGTGGGATGCGGAGGATGATTGCGCAAGCCGACATCATCACGCCGAATTTTACGGAGGCCTGCTTCTTGCTAGGACGGGAGTATGAGGATACGGTATCCGACGAGACGATCCGGGACTACCTGCGACAGTTGGCGGATATGGGCCCTGGGACGGTCTGTATAACAGGAGTGGCGCAGGGGGATGGAAATGCCAATTGGGGATATGATAGGGAGGCAGGGGACTATGTGAAATCTCCTTTTTCTATGCTGCCCGTCCACTACAGCGGGACCGGTGACTTGTTTTGCAGTTTGCTAATAGGCTATGTACTGCACGGAAAATCCCTTTCTTGGAGCTTGAACCGGATCGGGGAACTGATTACGAAGGCGGTCTCCATGACGTATGAGATGGGATCTCCTGTCTTGGAGGGGGTTCTGTTGGAGCCCTTGTTTCAGGAGGAAACACTTCTCAAGCTGCCGCGGTAAATCTCGCAGCGATTGTAAGACAAAAAGGCGACCCCTTCGAGGAAGAGGCCGCCTTTTGTATTCCTACATTACAGTGGAATTATTTGCATCCGCAACCCGTGGAGCAGTTGTTGCATCCGCAGCCGTTGTTAAGGCCAAAGAGCCCATTGCCATTGCCGCAGAACAGAAGCAGAATCAAAATCCAGCACCAGTTGTCGCAGCATCCGTTGTTGCATCCACAACCGTCGTTACAGAACAGAGCGAAAAGAATGATAAGAAAGCAAATATTGTTTTGGCAACCCATAATTGCCGCCTCCTTGAATGATGATTTCAAAAGCGAGAAGCTCATTGCCAGGGCTTTTCGCCGTGGCTTATCGCCTTTGATACTATAAGGTATTCTGGAAAAGGGGGAGGGGTGAAGCTTTTTATAAAAATTTTGAGATTTTTACTTGACAAAAATGGTATAATTGTATACAATCTAAGACAATACAAGAAATCAAAGAAAGGAAGCGCTTTTGACGAGCGGTAGGGTGGTTAATATGGAGGACAGGGATTTCTTAAATGAATTGGAGATCAACCCAAGCACGAATCTCCTGGAGCGGTCACAGTTTGAGTATAGCCTTCAGGACGTGGAGGAGCCGAATCTATACCGGATGCTGTTCAATTATTCGGAGGTTCCGAAGCTGATTTTCAACCGCAGGTTAGTTCCCATGGGGATGCCAGAGCAGATTTGGATTACGGATACGACCTTCCGGGACGGGCAGCAGTCCAGGGAACCGTACACGACGCAGCAGATTGTGGATCTCTTTGACATGCTGCACCGTCTGGGCGGTCCTAAGGGGATCATTCGCCAGAGCGAGTTCTTTTTATATAGCCAGAAGGACCGGGATGCCGTGTACAAGTGCATGGAGAGAGGATATGAATTCCCTGAGATTACCAGCTGGATTCGGGCTTCTAAGAAAGACTTTGAGATGGTAAAGGAACTGGGGATGAAGGAGACAGGAATCCTGGTCAGCTGCTCCGATTATCATATTTTCTATAAGCTAAAAATGACGCGCAAGCAGGCGATTGAGCACTATATGAGGGTGATCACCGAATGCATTGAGATGGGAATCCGCCCTCGCTGCCATTTCGAGGATATAACGAGAGCGGATTTCTATGGATTTGTTGTTCCCTTTGTCTTACAGCTGTCCAGGCTCATGAAGGAATCCGGCGTGCCGATTAAGATCCGGGCCTGTGATACCATGGGATACGGCGTCGGGATCCCAGGTGTTGCGCTTCCGCGGAGCGTTCCGGGAATCATCTACGGCCTGCGGCATCATGCCAGGATCCCCTCGGAGCTGATTGAATGGCATGGACACAACGACTTTTACAGAGCGGTGAGCAATTCCACGACGGCCTGGCTGTACGGCGCGTCGGGCGTGAACTGTTCCCTTTTGGGGATCGGAGAGCGCACCGGAAACTGTCCCATCGAGGCCATGGTCATCGAGTATGCGCAGCTGCGGGGTACGCTGGATGGCATGGACACTACGGTGATCACAGAGATCGCAGAGTACTATGAAAAAGAACTCGGGTATCGGATCCCCCCCCGAACCCCCTTTGTGGGAGAGGACTTCAATGTGACCAGGGCCGGCGTCCACGCTGACGGGCTTCTCAAGAATGAAGAGATCTACAATATATTTGACACAGATCTCCTGCTGAACCGGCCGCCGAAGGTTATGGTCAGCAACACATCCGGCGCGTCTGGCATCGCCCACTGGCTCAACAGCCATTTTCGCCTCCGGGGGGAAAATGCTTTTGACAAGCAGGATCCCATTGTGATAGAATTAAAGGGTTGGGTTGACAAAGAATATGAAGAGGGCAGAGTGACGGCGATTTCCGACGGAGAGCTGGAGGAGCTGTCACTGGAGCTGGCGGCGAAACAGGGCCGGACCATAGGATGATCTGCCCACAACGAAATAAGGAGGAATCGGTATGGGAATGAATGTTGCACAGAAAGTCATTTCAGCACACCTGGTGGACGGCAGGATGGTCCCGGGAGAGCAGATTGGGCTTCGCATTGATCAGACGCTAACCCAGGATTCAACGGGGACTATGGCCTATCTACAGTTGGAGGCCATGGGCGTAGATCAGGTTAAAACCAAGCGGTCGGTTGCCTATATTGACCACAATATGCTGCAGCAAGGGTTTGAAAACGCGGATGACCATAAATATATCCAGACGGTGGCGAGCAAGCATGGCATCTATTTCTCCAAGCCAGGCAATGGGATCTGTCACCAAGTCCATTTGGAGCGCTTTGGCGTGCCGGGCCAGACTCTGTTAGGGTCTGACAGCCACACAACCACAGGCGGCGGAATTGGGATGTTGGCCATGGGCGCCGGCGGTCTTGACGTAGCCGTTGCCATGGGTGGCGGTACGTACTACATTAATATGCCTAAGGTCGTAAAGGTGGACCTAAAGGGAAAACTCCAGCCTTTTGTCTCGGCAAAGGACGTGATTCTGGAGGTTCTTCGCCTTCTGAGCGTTAAGGGCGGAGTCGGCCGAATTATCGAGTATACGGGCGAGGGAGTCAAAACGCTGACCGTGCCGGACCGCGCCACAATCACCAATATGGGGACAGAATTGGGCGCCACCACGTCGATCTTCCCCACCGATGAGATGACCAAGACATTTTTGGAGGCCCAGGGGCGGGGCGACGTCTATGTAGAGCTTCAGCCGGACGCCGACGCCACCTATGATGAGGAGATCACCATCGATCTGGGGGCGCTGGAGCCGCTGGCGGCTCTGCCTCATAGCCCGGACAATGTTAAGAAAGTGAAGGAAGCTGGCGGGATCAAGGTGGATCAGGTTGCCATCGGCAGCTGTACCAACAGCTCGTATCTGGACATGATGCGCGTTGCGCGCATCTTGAAGGGAAGGACGGTCCCGGCGGAAGTCAGTCTGGTCATCGCGCCCGGCTCTAAACAGGTGCTGACAATGCTAGCGGAAAATGGAGCATTAGCGGATATGATCGACGCGGGAGCTAGAATTTTGGAGTCCGGCTGCGGGCCCTGTATCGGTATGGGGCAAGCGCCGGCGACGGGCGCGATTTCCCTGCGGACGATCAATCGAAACTTTAAGGGGCGTTGCGGTACGGCTTCTGCGGGAGTCTACATCGTCAGCCCGGAGACGGCGGCTGTAAGCGCGCTGGAAGGAAAGCTGACGGATCCCCGCACCTACGCGGACCGCGTTGATCTGTCCGTCGAACTGCCTGAAAAATTCTTTGTCCATGACAATATGCTGATCCCGCCTTCCGAGAATCCGGAGACGGTGGAGGTAATCAAGGGCCCCAACATTAAAGATTTCCCTGTAAATGAGGCTCTCGGGGAGACGGTGAAAGGAAAGGTGCTAATCAAGGTGGAGGACAATATCACCACAGATCATATCATGCCCTCCAATGCAAGCCTGTTGCCCTTCCGCTCCAATATTCCCCATCTCTCGAATTTCTGCCTGACCCCCTGTGATCCGGAATTCCCGGCCCGGGCTAAAGCCAACGGCGGAGGCTTTATCGTGGGAGGCGACAACTATGGACAGGGCTCCAGCAGGGAGCACGCCGCGCTTGTCCCTCTGTATCTAGGCATCAAGGCGGTTTTGGCCAAGAGTTTTGCCAGAATCCACAAGGCGAACCTGATCAACAGTGGGATTCTGCCGTTGGTCTTTGAAAATCCCGAGGACTATGATGCGCTGGCGTTGATGGATGATTTGACCATCGAGAACGCCACCCAGCAGGTCAAGAGCGGTCATGTGGTAGTCAAGGATGGGAAGAGCGGACGGGAAATGGCGTTTCGCATCGAACTGACGGATAAGGAACTCCAGGTTCTACTGGCAGGCGGAAAAATTAATTTTATCAAACAGGCGCAATAGGAGGGGTAACAATGGGAAACTATGATTCGTTTTTACAGCGGTTTGAACAGCTATTGGAACAACAGGACGCCCGGGTACAGCGGTTAAAGAGCGAGGGCGATTTTATCGATTACAAGTCTCTGGATAAGCTGATTATCGGCGTCATCGGCGGCGATGGAATCGGCCCGATGATCACAGAGCAAGCACAGCGGATTATGGAATTTTTGCTGAAAAAGCCGGTGGAAGAGGGAAAGGTTGAGATCCGGACCATCGAAGGGCTGACCATTGAAAACCGTGCGGCCTGCAATAAAGCCATACCGGACGACGTGCTGGCGGAGATCAAGAAATGCCACGTTCTGTTGAAAGGGCCGACCACGACGCCGCAAAAGGGCGATCCCTGGCCGAATATTGAGAGCGCCAATGTGGCTATGCGCAAGGAGTTGGATCTGTTCGCCAATGTTCGCCCTGTCAAAGTTGAAGAGCAGGGGATCGACTGGACGTTTTTCCGGGAAAATACGGAGGGGGCCTATGCCCTGGGAAGTCAGGGCATGAATGTCACCGAGGATTTGGCCTTTGATTTCAAGGTTATCACCTCCCCGGGAGCCGAGAGAATCGCCCGGGCCGCCTTTGATTTTGCCGATAAAAATGGAAAGACCAGGGTTACGGCGGTGACCAAGGCAAATGTGATCAAAACCACAGATGGCAAATTCCTAGAGGAATGCCGCAAGGTGGCGGCGGAGTATCCGCACATAACGTTTGATGAGTGGTATATCGACATTATGACGGCGAAGCTTGTGGACGAGAAGCGCCGCAAGGATTTTCAGGTTGTGGTGCTGCCCAATCTGTACGGCGATATCCTGACAGATGAAGCCGCCGAATTCCAGGGCGGCGTGGGTACGGCGGGCAGTTCCAATATCGGCAAGCGCTACGCCATGTTTGAGGCGATCCATGGCTCCGCGCCGCGGATGGTTCGGGAAGGGCGCGCGCAGTACGCGGATCCCTCAAGCGTGATCCGCGCGGCGGCGATGCTGCTGGCACATATCGGGTACGCCGAGGAGGCGGATAAGTTGTATGCCGCCCTCGACATTTGTGGCAACAAAGAGCGAAAGCTTGTCATGACAGGCCGGGACGATGGCGCCACAGGAGAGGAATTTG
>CAUFVC010000153.1:0-5781 GCA_959029275.1 uncultured Eubacteriales bacterium
GGACGCCACCGCGGAGGTGGCACAGGATTGGATGTACCAAGGGATTGCCCAGCGGTTTTTATTTGACGAGGAGACGAGAAATTGGATGGAGCAGGTCAACAGTTGGTCCGTCCATGCGGTAAGCGAGCGGCTGTTGGAGGCGAACCAGCGGGGCATGTGGAATGCTTCCCCGGAGACGTTGAATAAAATTCGGGCCATCTATATGAAGGTAGAAGGAACCATTGAGGAGAATAGTCTATGATCGATATACTACATGTCTCGAAGACATATCCAAAACAGCAGGTGAAGGCGGTGGATGATGTGAGCCTTCACATTGATTCGGGTGAATTTTTTGGCTTGTTGGGCCCCAATGGGGCCGGCAAGACAACGCTGATTCGAATTCTTGTGACACTGCTCTTGCCTACATCCGGGGAGGTGCAGATCAACCAGCAGGTGCTGACGCGGAAGCGAGCGGATCTGAAGAAGAAGCTGTCCATTATCACCCAGGAAAATTCACTGCGCTATGATATGACCCTTGACCAAGTGATGGAGTGGCAGGCGCGCCTCTATCATATTCCACTTGCGATCATGCGGAAGCGCCGGGAGGAATTGTTGGATTTCTGTGGTCTGACCGAGCACAGGAAAAAGACGGTGCGCAAGCTTTCGGGCGGTATGAAGCGCAAACTTATGCTCTGCCGCGCACTTTTGACGGACCCTGAGATATTGATCCTGGACGAGCCGACCATTGGCCTGGATCCGGCGTCCCGGCGGCAGATGTGGGATTTGCTCCGCCGGCTCAATGAAAAGGGGCTGACGGTATTGATGACCACCCATTATATCGAGGAAGCGCAGTCTCTGTGTCAGCGGGTAGCCCTGATCAATAAGGGAAAAGTGGTTCGGCTGGATACACCCACAGCGCTGATATCGCAGCTTGGTTCGGTGGCGGTGGACGAATTTGACGGCAGCCAGACCAGGAGTTCTTTCTTTCCCACAAAGGAGGATGCGCTGGCTTACGCGGAGTCCATCACGAATAAATTCAGTATGCGCAGTACAACGTTGGAAGATGTATTTTTAGATATTGTAGGCAGCGGCCTGGAGGTGGTATAATGGGAATTGTGACAGTCCTATGGGAGAAATGGGTGGAGTTTAAATATGAGTGGTTTAAGATTACCACGTCGGCGCTTATCAGCCCGCTGTTGTATATGATCGCCCTGGGGTGGGGCCTGGGCGCCACCACGGCGGTGACGGACCGCCCGTATATCGATTTTTTAGTTCCCGGTATCATTGCGCTGACCACTATGAACACAAGCTTTTCCGCGGTGGGGCTCTCCCTGAATGTACAGAGGCTCTTTGAGCACTCCTTTGATCATATCATCATATCGCCCACGCCTATCTCCCAATATATTGTGGGACAGATGATAGGCGGATCTCTGCGGGGGATGTACAGCGGCTGCTTGATCTTACTGCTTTCCATTCCCTTTGGCGCGACGATGCACATTACGCCCATGTTTTTCCTTGTGATGCTGCTCAATGGAATGGTGTTTGCGGCGCTCGGAGTGCTGGCGGCGGTTCTGGCCGCCACCCATTCCGACATCAGCAGATTTTCCACCTTTGTCATTCTCCCCATGACGTTTCTGTGCAACACCTTTTTTCCATTGGACCGCATTCCGACGGCGATTAAGGCCGTCATTGACGTTCTGCCGCTGACGCACGCCAGCGGTCTGCTTCGATCCATGGCCTACGGATCAGCCCCTAACCTTTGGAGCGTTCTAATTTTGGCCCTTTATGCGCTGGTCTTTATGGTTTTAGCCAATGCCGTAATCAACCGGCGGAAAAATATTTAGCATGTGGGAGGTACCGATGAGACAGGCAATCGCAATTGTCAGCTTTGGGTCAAGTGTGGAGACGGCGCGAGTCCAGCAGATCAGCGCGGTGGAGAAGGCGATCAGGGAGGAGATGCCTCAGGCGTTGGCTTACACGGCCTATACGAGCCCTACGATACGGAGAATCCTTCGAGGCAGGGGGATTTTCATTCCCAGCCTGGAAGAAGCGCTGGAACAGATGTTGAAGGATGGCATCACCGACGCCCTGGTGCAGCCGACGCACTTGCTATATGGGATCGAGTACGATAAAATGAAGGAGACGGTGGACGCATATGCAGGGCGGTTTGCGTCCCTGCAATTTGGCATACCGCTGCTGGCGACGACGGAGGACCTTCGTGAGTTGGCCGCCATATTGAGCGAAGCCTACCCGCGGAAAGAGGGCGAGGCCCTTGTGTTCCTGGGACACGGCACGGATCATTTTGCCAATGTGGTATATCCGGCTTTACAGATGATCTTTCACATGCAGGGGCGCGGCGATGTGTTGGTCGGGACGGTGGAGGGCTGGCCGTCCTACGAGGATGTGTACGCGCAGCTCCATGTGTCCTCACTTCGGCTGGTTCCCCTTATGTTGGTAGCTGGGGATCACGCGCTCCATGACATGGCTGGCGACCAGGAGGATAGCTGGAAGTGCCGGTTTGAGGAGGCCGGCCTTGCGGTTCAATGCGTTCTACAAGGGCTGGGAGCTATGCCGCAGATACAAGAGCTGTATCGGAAACATATACGTATATTGTAAAAAGGAGACATACACCTATGAAGTATTTTCAGTATCATCTTCCCACAGATATTGAGCGGGAGAGCATGGCGACCATCACAAGGGAGCTGGCGCAGATGGGGGCCGTGATTCAGGAGGAAAATGAGGCCGTGGTCAAGCGGGTCATCCACACGACCGCCGACTTCGAGTATGCGAAGAATCTCGTCTTTACGCCGCAAGCCGTATCCAAAGCCCTGTCCGCTGTGAAGGATCGCCCCGTTATCATCACGGATACGAATATGGCGCTGGCCGGGATCAACAAGACGGCCCTGGCGCAGGTAGGGGGGGAGGTTCACTGCTTTATGGCCGATGCCGATGTGGCGGATATGGCTAGAGCAAACGGGACGACGAGGGCGGCGGCGGCCATCGACAAGGCGGTTGCCCTCTATCCCCATGCCATCTATGTCTGCGGCAATGCGCCCACCGCCCTGATCCGTCTGGGCCAGGTCATGGAGGAGAAGAGCGTGTGCCCGGCGGTTATCATCGGGGTGCCCGTTGGATTTGTGAATGTGGTGGAGAGCAAAGAGGATATTTTGGCGCTGGCGCAGGAAAAGGCAGTTCCCGCCATCGTAGCCCGGGGCCGAAAAGGCGGCAGTAACGTGGCCGCCGCCATCTGCAATGCGCTGTTGTATCAGGCGGTGGGCAGAGAGCTGTAGGCACACGGCATAGAGAGCTTGACTTCACTGCACATGTGTGGTATAGTAAAGACCATTTGCGTGGCAGGGAAAGGGGACATGAGTATGACGCCGGAATGGTTTAACAGAGCAAAACTGGGGATCTTCATCCACTGGGGAATTTATGCGGTTCAAGGCACCAAGGAGTCCTGGGCCTTTGCCTATCCGTCCATGAGTTACGCGGATTATATGAAGCAGCTGGACGGGTTCACAGCAAGCCGCTATGATCCTACCTACTGGGCGGAACTGTTTAAAAAGGCCGGTGCAAAGTATGCAGTTCTGACGACAAAGCACCATGACGGGGTTGCGCTGTGGGATACGAAGTGTAACGATCTGAGCGTTGTGAAGAAGACGCCCGCCGGGCGTGACCTAGTTACGCCTTACTGTAAGGCTATGCGGGAAGCGGGAATCAAGGTAGGGCTCTACTATTCCCATACGGATTGGTCCATGGATGAACACCTGTCCGTCCTATGTGACAAGACGATAGACGAGATCCGAGACATGAGGCAGAAAAAGACAGCCTTTGTCGAGATGTGGTCGGAGGTGAAGAATCGCACGCTTGAGCAGGCAAACCTATCGGAAGACCATGTCCGCTCGTGGGACACGTTTATGGAGTTCTATTTCGGGCAGCTGAGCGAAGTCGTCCACAACTTTGGCCCCATCGATGTATTCTGGGGTGACGGGATGTTCGAGATGAAAGGATTCGACTGGCAGAAGAAGCGCGCCCATGATATGATTAAGGCGGCCAACCCGGATACGGTAATTTCACGGCTGCCGGAGTACAGCGATGTGGAGACGCCGGAGGTGCGCATTCCCTGCTCGCGGCCAAGCACGGGTGTGTGGGAATACTGTACGCCGATCAACGCATCGTGGGGATACCGCCCGTCGGACAATAACTATAAATCGCCGATCCAGGTGATGCGCTTGTTCTGTGATATTCTGTCGCTGGGAGGCAATATGCTTTTGGATATAGGCCCCCGGGAAGATGGGACCATTGACGAGCGCCAGGAGGAGGTTCTTCTCCGGGTGGGAGAGTTCATCCGGAAGAATGAAGAGGCGATCTATGAGTCAGAGCAGGGGCTTGACAGGCGGTTCTATGGGGGAGGCAGCGTATTCAGCCATGACAGAAGAACGCTCTATCTGTTTGTACACGACATCCCGCGGGAAGGGATCATGGTGAAAGGGGTGGACACGCCCTACACGAGAGCAAGCATTCTGTCCAGCGGTCAGGAACTGCGGATCCAGGAATTTTTTGATGGAAAGTATGGATGCTTTTGGATCCATATGACCCCCGATATGGTGGACCCGGCGATGCCTACGGTGGTCAAAGTCGAGTTCTCGGAGCCATGTGTGCCAGTGGACAAATGGGGAATGCTGTGGGAGAACGATCCGGCGCAGGTCAAGAGATAAGAACTTCCGATAAGATAGCAAGAGGGTGCCGCAAGTTTTTGATATTGCGACACCCTCTTTATTTTATTACGCCATCAGAGAGAGAAAACCGATTAAACGCCTGAATATGCGCTGAATCCGCCGTCAACGGGGATCACCACGCCGGTGACGAAACCGGCCGCTTCATTGCACAACAGATATAACAGTGTGCCCACCAGCTCTTCCGATTCCCCGAATCGGCCCATGGGGGTTGCGGCCAAGATTTTATCGGTTCGCGGCGTCGGCGTCCCATCGTCATTGTACAGAAGCTTCTCGTTCTGCTTGGTGACGAAGAAGCCGGGGGCCATGGCGTTGACCCGAATTCCGACCTTGGAAAAATGCACCGCCAGCCACTGGGTAAAGTTGCTGATGGCAGCCTTTGCGCCAGAGTAAGCGGGGATCTTCGTGAGAGGGGTGAAGGCGTTCATGGAAGATACGTTCAGGATATTGCACCCGGGACGCTCGATCATATCCTTCGCAAAGACCTGCGTGGGGATCAAGGTGCCAAGAAAATTCAAGTTAAACACGAACTGCACGCCCGCATCGTCCAAATTGAAAAAGGTCACAATGTCCTTGTCGATATCGCCGGGCATATAGTATTCATTCGTGGTGTTAGCCCGGGGATTATTCCCGCCGGCGCCATTGATCAGAATATCGCAGGGACCGAAGTCCGCCATAACCTGCTGATGGACCTCCTCCATAATCGCCTTGTCCAGGACATTCGCTTTGTAGGCCTTCGCCTGGCCGCCGGAAGCTGTGATTTCATCCGCAAAGACCTGAGCGGCCTCCTGGTTCAGATCCAACAGGGCAACCTTTGCGCCGCATTCCGCCAGCACCTTGGCAAACATACTGCAGAGAACGCCGCCGGCGCCTGTCACCACAGCTGTCTTCCCAGATAAATCAATTTGAAAAGGTAATTTCATAGAAAATGCCTCCTATCCTAATTTTTGCAGTGTTTCCCAGATACCATTGATATACGAAGCCCCCAGCGCTCTGTCAAACAAACCATAACCTGGCTTGCCGGTCTCGCCCCAGATCATGCGCCCGTGGTCAGGCCGCACATAGC
>CAUFVC010000154.1:0-5780 GCA_959029275.1 uncultured Eubacteriales bacterium
TGATGCCAGGGAGTATCGGTCTGGCATCACTGCGTGCCTCCGGCCGAAATTCCCCAAACGGCTTTGTTCGCCGTTGCAAAGAATATTCCTGCCCGGAAGATTATGTTTTAATGCTATTGGGCGGCAAGGCTGCCGCGGAGCTGTATGGCAGGGGAACCTATGCCAGCGGCTGCGAAAGCGATATCCGCCGGGCATCTGAACAGATTCGGGATTTGATCTCCGAAAGCGGTGCGGCTGGTTTTGGCATGGTGGATGTGGCAAACCAACAATTTCCGGAAACCTCCGAGAGCATGAACGCCCGCAATGAAGCAGTTGTACATGCGGAACTTAATCGAAGCTTAGGCCGGGCAAGAGCCATTCTCATAGAAAATCGTACATTTTTGGAGAGCACGGCCCAGCTTCTGTTGGAGAAGGAAACACTGCTGTATTCGGACATCCGCAAGCTGCGTGAAACCTGTTATCCGAGTAAACAGATAGGATAAAGCAAGATGTTGTGAGTTATTTTTAACCCACAGTATCTTTCACAATGGGCAGTACCGTGGTACAATTATTTACAAAAAGGATGTGATCCCATGCCGAAACAGCCAAAAAAGCTGCTGATCCTCAACATTCTGGACATCCTGCGGAAGTATTCCGACGAGGACCATCGGCTGAGTCAGAAGGACATTGCCGAGATACTGAAAACCGAGTACGATATGACCGCAGATCGGAAGGCCATACGGCGGAACATTCTCAATCTCATGGACTGCGGCTACAACATCGAATACAGCGAGTCCATCCGAATGGTGTCGAATCCCAAAACCGGGGAGCCAGAGGAAAACTACCTGTGGTCAGATTTCTATCTGGAGCGGAATTTCACTGACGGGGAACTGCGGCTGCTCATCGACAGCCTGCTGTTCTCCAAGCACATCCCTTACAGCCAGTGCAAGGAGCTGGTGGGCAAGCTGGAGAGCCTGTCTAATGTGTATTTCCGCAGTCGGGTGAAGCATATTGCCCGCCTGCCGGATGACAAGACTGACAATAAGCAGTTATTTCTCAACATTGAACTGCTGGACGAGGCCATCAGTCGGGGACGGAAAGTCAGCTTCAAGTATCTGGAATACGGCACGGACAAGCGGCCGCACATCAAAAAGCGCCCGGATGGCACGGAGCGGGTATACATCATTTCCCCCTACCAGATGGCGGCGAAAGAGGGAAAATATTACCTCATCTGCAACTACGACAAATACGACGACATTTCCAACTACCGGCTGGACCGCATCACGGATCTGAGGATTCTGAGTGAACCGGTCAAGCCCTTTGGAAAGCTAAAATGGGCCAACGGCCGGACGCTGGATCTTGCCACCTACATGAAGGAGCACCCCTATATGTACGCCAGTGACAAAGTGCGGGCGGTGTTCCGGGTGGCAAAGCCTATGGTCAGCGATGTTATCGACCTGTTCGGAACGGATGTGGCATTTTCCGACGAGGACGACACCGGCGTCACAGTGACGGTTTTTGCCAGCGAGATGGCTATGGAGCAGTTCGCCATGAACTTCGCCCCGGATGTGACGGTGCTTGAGCCCCAGCGGCTGAGAGACAAAGTCAAAGGTGACTTGACACGGGCGCTGGAGAAATATAAATGATGGAGGGAAAGAAATGGGATTTTACACACTTGATAAGGAAGAACTGACTCTTCCAGAATTTGTTACAAAATATGGAAACAGCTATTATACCGACCAGCCCAGATACATTCCGCGTGTCGGACAAAGCAGCAGAGCCGTTGAAGACACGATTGATGACCTGCTTAAGAATGGAATCAAGAAACCGGAAAATGTTGTCCAAATTCTGGCATGGAAACTTGGGAAAATAAAGCACCTCGAGAGTGAAGACCACTTTGTATATGCACAGGACTGGAAGAATGCAGAGCAGTTTGAGGTATACCGTTACAACCAGGAATTCGATATTAAAACAGTAGCAGAGTATGTTGTGGGCAATATCACACGCCTTGAAAAAGAGGCGGACACGGACCCGCAGAAGGTTATTTGTGAATTAAGAGATTTGCAGATCAAAGGACTTGGAACGGTATATCTAATTACATTGTTGTACTTTATCTCGCGGGGGAAATATCCGATTTATGACCGATTTGCCATGATGGCAGTTCAGGCAATCTGCGAAAACAAGATGCCCGGAGATTGTGTAGCCATCTCGGAGCTACCCGAAAAAAATTCGCACACTTTTCAAACGGTGTTTGAAGATTATATGATTCCCTTCATCAAAAAATTGGAAGATATCTTTGGAGCCGCGTATCAGGAAAGTCGAGATATAGACCGTGCGCTCTGGGTTTACGGGCATGCATTCCATGTGAAATAATGTCTCCTCACGACGGACACCCTTGGCAAAGAACGATCCTCCCGCTTATTTTTCTCCAGGAAGGACGACCGCACACTCAAAGACTCTTGCCCCCTTGGGGAGCGCTTTATAATATGCGGCAGAATGAATATGTTTTTTTAATTTGCCAGCCTCCTCCTGATAGGATTCAGGCCTTCGCCTCGAAACCCGAAGGGCTACGATCACAGTCCTGTGCGTGTCAGCACACGGCCTCGCCACCATGTGATATTCATTTTCCCGTTTCTGATAGTGCAGTGCAAAGTGATACCGCTCAAGGCTACATCCAGCATATCCAAGCATAAAGGTCTTGCAGAGCAGTGTCAGATCATAACCCTGGCGTATGTATAATTCCCGCAAATATCGGCGAAATTGTGCTTCAAATCCCGGAACATTGCCTGCGTGAATGGCCTGGCTCATCCCCGGAAACATCATGTTAGGAAGGCGGAAATATCCGGCAATCGCCGCCAGCGTAAGCCGCTGCAACAGGTCCCGGCAGGTCCTGCCGGCCACCTCCGTTGTCCCATCCTCCTCATTGAGTCTTCCCTTTTGCCCTGCCAGGATGACGCGCAGAAAATCCTGTTTTCCTTTTAGACCGCGCTCATCCATGGAGATATAGTCTTCTAGCTTAAAGGAAACAGGATCTCCGTTCAGCAGCGGCATAAGGAGATCCGCCATGTCTGGCAATTTTCGTGTTATAAAATCCTCCAAAAGATGCTGTATCTCTCGTTCCCACACGGCGGCCGGCCTTCGCTGCGGCCTCAAATACTGTACGGCCGCCCGAGAAAAAAAGATCCCCTTTCCCAGAAACGGATAGGTACACGCGACACAGCCCCCTTCAATATAGTGAGAATATTCATACCAGGCGTTTAAGATGGAGGAGACGAATCCGATAGCCTCCCGGTGATACCCGTAGCGAAGTCCCTCCAAAATAGGCAGGTCATAATCGTCAACAAGCACCAGCACTTTTTGGTGATAGCAGGCACACAGCGCCTTTAGCAAAAAAGACGCCGCCCAGTACACCCATAGCACAATGTCGGAATCAGAGGTCAGCATCTTTTTGACAACTTTCAAATCTGCGGCGGAAATATAGCGCTCGTCCATAACCGCTTGATTATCCGCGTATAGTTGGCGCATCATATCCTTCCAGCTTTCCTGCATTGCCTCCAATGTGGTTCCACGCAGTTCTCCTAAGGATAGAAAAATTGTCGGCTTCTGGCCGCGCTTTTCCCTGATACCCAATAGACAGGTACTCTTTCCGCTTCCCCGCGGCCCTGTCATGAGAAAAATCGAAGTCTCCTCTTTCACCGAATTCGATGGATACTCACTATCGTCATAGTCCCAGTCCGCGTTCTCTTTCTCTTTTCTTCGCCCAGACGCATACATGACCTCTTATCCCCTCCACAAAACATGCTATTTTCAAGTATTATATCACACTCAAGAAAGAAAGAGAAGATGTTTTTGTGAATTTTTGTCAAATTATTTTTAAATATGCAAAACTATTTTAGCTATACTACACATTCCGTTGCCTGGGAAACGAATTAACAGATTGCCCAACCGCCCATCCTCTTCTCACAGGCCTCCGCAGCCTGCGGCTATGGTGACGCTGGCTCTTGGCACACGAATGCGATTTCCCTCCACATATCGAATGGGATCGAGCCCTGCGCTTTTTTCATCCGCTATTATCATCCACCGGTTTGGAAGCCTCTTTCCCGGCCAAGTCTCCAGAATGACCTCGCGCTCGCCAAGACTCGCGTTCAATATTACGGCGATCCACGGCCAAGCATCCTGCGGCTTTCCCTCCAATGTGTAGGCGACGACCTGAGCCTGATGCGCAGAAAAATATATCTGTTGAATGCTCTCACCCGTGGGATCTCGAAAAGCCGAAAACTGCTTTCGAATTTGAATCAACCCTCGATAGTACTCCACTATTTCCCGGAAAATATTGGTACGATTCCAATCTAGGGCATTGATTCTACTTTCAGAACAATAGCTGTTGTGATCTCCCCATTTTGTTCGGGCAAATTCTTCTCCCGCCTGAAAAAACGGGATTCCCTGCGATGTCAATATAAGGGCGGCCGCTAATTTGTTCGCCGCAATCCGGCTCAGATTGTAATGGTCGTAATCGAGTATTCCATCGTTGATCGTCGCTGTTAGCTTATCCCAGAGGGTATAATTGTCATGGGCCGATGTATAGGAGATCGTCTGGGTCGGCACGCACACCGTGTCCACTGGCCCTGCCCATGCCCGGATGGACCTGCGAATCTGCTCTTCCATTCCCCAGCCGCCATTGACAAACCCCACCGTATCGCTTGAAAAAGCATTTCCCTTAATGGCGTCCCGGGTATCGTCATTAAAAATAGCGATCCGCTCGTTAAGCAATCGCGCATTGCCTTTCACCGCTGGCAGCAACCCTGGCCTTAGAGCAATCTGTCCCGCTGTCCATGGCTCTCCATACATGAGAATGGATCTGCCGCGGGGAAGCCGGTCTAGCTCCCCTCGTATCTGGTTCATGAAATCCACATCGTGAATGCCCATCAGATCGAAGCGAAAGCCATCAATGTGGTATTCTGTTGACCAATAGAGGATAGAATCCAGTATAAAACGACGGCACATAGTCCGTTCACATGCAGTCTCATTTCCACACATGGAGCCATTGGAAAAGCTTCCGTCGGAATTGGTTCGATGGTAATAATACGGCATCGTCCTATGGAAGGCCGATTCCTCCGTGAAAAAGGTATGATTATATACGACATCCAAAACAACGCCGATTCCCGCCCGGTGAAGCCCTTGAACCATAGCCTTAAATTCCCGAATCCGCACGGCTCCGTCAAAAGGGTCCGATGCGTAGGACCCTTCTGGCACATTATATTGGAGAGGATCGTATCCCCAATTGTATTGCTGCCCGTCCTGCTTGCGCTCATCCACTGTGGCATAATCAAAAACCGGCAGCAAATGAACGTGGGTAATGCCAAGATACGTGAGATAGGAAATACCGGTGGGCGCCATCCCCTCCCCATTGACTGTCGTGTCCGTCTCCGCAAAGGCTAAATACTGTCCTCGATGCACCATGCCCGATGAAGGGGACTCTGAAAAATCCCGCACATGGGTCTCCCATATAATGGCGTCTGTGCTGTTCTCACAGGAGATACGGCAGTCCTGCTCCCACCCGGGAGGGTCCGTTGCGCTGAGGTCAACCACCATGCTCCGCCACCCGTTTACGCCGGCGGCCTTTCCATAGATATCCGCCGTTTCCGTTTTGCTCCCGTGAATGGTGATCCCATAGGTGTAGTAGATTCCATGGTAATCCCCCTCCAGGCTCAGGGACCACACGCCCCTGCCCGATGGGCGGCAAGAATGAGCTCCCAAGAATGAAGCCCCCTCTTCCGAATCACTGCCTCTGGCGTACCGCC